>CAZDJH010000262.1:0-6066 GCA_964505645.1 uncultured archaeon
TGCCACCGTGCTGATCGTCGAAGACGAACAAGACACCCTCGACAGCCCAGGGCATATTCGGAGGCCAAATAATTCAATATCATCTCCGGTATTCACAATGATTTTTAACTTATCTTGATCAATAACGTGAACCATTCCATCAATAAATTTTGCAGCTCCGACACCTCCGGCTAATAATAGGATAAACTCGTTCCCTCTCATTTTTCTTCTTTATCTCTCTATTTATTATCTATTTTAAATATGATCTCATGTAATTTTTTTCGATATGGAGCACTTATTTTTGACTTTTTTGGATATCCCGTGGTAATAAATCCCATCGGAATCAGATGAGACGGTAGGGATAACGCTTTTCTGACAGTCTCCTTTGCAAATAAGGGCGCGCAATACCAACATGCTGCTAGTCCCTCATATTCCAATGCCAATAAAAGATAGGTTGCAGAGGCACTTATACTTTGAACGCCTAAAAGAAATTCGTTTTCACTTCTCTCGTCGTCTGGATACTCTTCAAGATCTCCTTCACTCATACATAATAATATTAACATCGGACAATTAAGGAATTGAGTTCGCGTTCTATTTACTTTTTTTGAAATATAAGCGTTGGGTTTTCCATCTTTTTTCAAATCAGATTTCCATTTTTCATTCATACGATTAATCAGCTTCTCTCGCAAAGTTCCCCTCTCCAAAATAATGTATCTCCAAGGCTGGGCATTATGTGCACTTGGGGCCCATCTTGCGAGGTTAATACATTTTCTAATCTTTTCACTCCCTATTATTCGATTAGAATATTCTAATTTATAACTCCTTCGGTTTTTTAAAACTTTTTTAAAGTTTCGCTTAACATCTTCTCGAAATAAGTCCGATTCAGGAGCCCTAATTATTGAGGGTATCCTCGCGTCATTATCAAAATTAAAGTTGTATCCCCTTATGATTACAACTGGAACGCCCTCATCGGCTTCACCCATCACTAACTGCGCAGCAGAGGCAAGATTATCTGCTTGTGCTATTATGGTACTTTGAAGTTCTTTTCCATAGAGGTCTTTTTCTCCCCTTTTATCTTTTATGGGAGAAATTCCTGAAATACCTACCGATACGCCAATAGATCCTTTTCTAAAGGGTCGCCCAAAAGAATCGGTTATTATAACTCCTATTTGTTTACCTGTTAATGCATTAAGTTTGTTTCTTATCTTTTCTGCTTCTAAATCGGGATCTTTTGGGAGGAAACCGACTTTAGACCCTCCATTAATATTTGACTTATCAATCGCTGCATCTGCACATATAAATCCATGGTGAGTTTCAGTTATGATAACATGCTCTGTTTTTAGGATTTTCTTGCTCTCATCGATAATTGCTTGGATTAATTCGGGAGATTTGATAGGTATATTTTGTACTTCTGCTAAGTGTTTTACTTTATTATAAATTTTATATGCCTTCTGGCTGGGTTTTATATCATTCAGGTTTTTTACCCTTCCGAGGCTTTTAGTGATGATTGTTTGAGCAATTAGAATTATATCCTTATCTCTAAGTGATATTCTTTCCTTTTGGCATGCATTAATAATAATTTGAGCAATATTATCCCCCTTTCTAATGAAAGGAATACTTTTTAATCCAAATATTTTCACATTTTCACTCATAGAATTTTTTACAATCTTCTATACATCTTCTATATTAGGATTGTGTGGCTTACCGGTACAATATAAAGTACTTATCATAGTTGCAATTTTTCTTTTTGCACTCTCTTTCATTGTATATAACGAAAACATATATGTCCCTATTCTTTTAGTTTGTTTTATTTTTTTTCCTTTAACATATAAGATTCCTCCGGGATCTGGACTTGCATGATAACTGATATCACAATTCAATGCTACGCAAACATTATTATTGTTATTTCCAATAACGGAGAATGCAGCATCTGCTAACCCATAAATAGCAGCTCCGTGAGGCATTGCATGAAAATTGTTCATAAAAGGCTTCAATCTCATATGCATTTGTACCGTATTCTCGGTTAGGTCATCTAAAACTATGCCCAGCTGCTTAGCAAAATTGTCTTCCTTAAATTTTTCTTTTATTATTTCTAATTCTTTCATAGTTACTCATTCATAAAATTATCAATTATTCATTAGATTTATAAATATTTTTATATCTTCTTTTAACTTCATTCCTATCCATTTTAATAAGATTATCATACTTTTTAGGTACCGCACAACAAGCAGAAAAAAATTGATACTCAATTTCGGGATGCTCTTTCCAAAAGTTTAATAAAGCCTTCTTGGAGGGTATCTCTAGTCTGGTAATGCCTGCCTTTAAAGCATTCACTTCTATCGAGTATCTTTTTTTCTTTCTGGGACGCATACAACCAAGAGATATTTCAGTTTTTGGAAAAATAATTCGAGTTATTGCTAAAATTTTTGCTATATCCATTGGCTTAGGTGTTTTAAATTTAATATTAGGCTTAGAGTTTTTGGGGGGGATTAAAACAATGAATACTATTAGAGAGGGGTTTATCTCGGCTTCCTTTATGAATTGGATCGACCTTAACTCCTCTTTAAGTTCCCCATAGTGGAGCCCAATACAGACATGGGGGACAATGTTCAACCCATAATGTTTTAGGTGAGAAATGGCCTTTTTATAATCATTAATATCTTTATCTAAATGATAAATATTAGTTATAATCTCTTGGTCCATATTAATATCAAAAGAAACAATATCAATTCCCGCTTCTGCTAATTTCTGTGCGGTGTTATCATTTAATAAGCCCGTGTGGGTATTAATAATTAGATCAGTCCTTTCTTTGACCTTTTTTATAGTTCTCAAATAATTAATTAGCGGGACTGAGCCATCAGATAAACATCCCCCGGATATTAATGCTCCATTCCCCCCTTGTTTATAATGAGCCATTAAAAAAGACTTTAATTCCCTTTTACTTTTGATTGGTTTCATTCCATTTAAGTATTTCCGATCACAATGCTCACAATTCAATTCACAATAATTTCCAGTAATGCTTATCGCTGGAAATTTGGTCCCTGGAATATAGACCCTAATTTGATCACCAAAATTCTCTTGTTTAATCTTTTGAGCCGTTGATAGAAGTGATTCTATATTACTAGAATCTTCTTTCATTAATACATCAAATGCTTCCAAATTGTTAGGACTAAATTTAGTGGGGATTTTCACTTTATTATTCATATTTCTCCAACCATGATCGATTATTATACTTCTCTTTAACTAATCTTCTTGCCATCTTTAATTCATATTCTGTTAATCCGCCAGTTTCTAATTTTATTCCAAGATTTTCTTCAAAACCCCTTTTTAACATGTTAATAAATTTTAACTCATTAAGCCCATTATGTAATTTCTCTCTAATGCCAATACATTTAGCTCTAACCGATTGAACCATTCGGCTTTTACTGACTTTTGGAGGGGTTTTTAAGACGGAGTACATCATATTTGGGTCTATATCCAATAGGACCGTTCCATGCTGTAAAATGTATCCCTTTTTTCTTACTTGTGCATTTCCAGAAAACTTTTTACCCTCCAAAAAAATCGCGGGACAATGAATAATCCCTTTTTGGGGTTCTAAGCCATAATATTTTAAACCCAATATAATCCCTTTTGTAATTATTTCGAATTGTTCTAATACTTTGTGAGCACCCTGTTCCTTTAAAAATTTTATGGGGCAGATGATAGAATAGGTTATTTCCCTTTCTTTATCATGAAAGACTGCCCCGCCCCCTGTAATTCTGCGCACAACTTGAAAGCCCTTATTTTTCGCAAAATTCATATCTATCTCTGCCGATAAACTCTGGTTACGCCCTATACTCGCGGTGGATGGGTCCCATTTGTAGAATCTTAACGTATTTTTCGATTTTTCCTTAATAACGGCTTTTAAAATTGCCTCATCTATTGCCATATTCCAATATCCATTATAAACATCTAAGGGTAAAAATCTCCATTGCGTCATGTTTTTACAATCACAGCTCCGTTATATTTTTACATATCGCTTCAACTGGTCATAAACCTCTTTTTTTTCCTCTTCCCCTAGTCTCCGTGGAAAGTTATAAATTGGCCCAGAAGGCCTTGAGGTATAATATGGTCTATTACAACCAGGGCATCCAGTTGTCATAAAGGCCTCGCTCTCATCTATAATATTCCATAATTCGTTTTTATTTATTTCGAAATAGATTATTTCTCCTTTTTGATTAAATGTCATCGTATCCAAGGGTTTATTCTTTCTTATTAGTAGGTAGCGCGCTAATTGAATCTTTCTAAAATCAACAATATTTGGACTTTCTAAGCCCTCTAATTGAGTACCCTTCACAGGCATAAAGGCAAATAATGCAGGAATGATCTTTAATTCTCTTAATTCATTAATTCTATAAATCATATCCTTTTGAGACTCTCCAAGCCCAATAATTAAATGGGTTGATATATGCCAGTCAAGGAAGACTTTTCTCGCTCCTTTTAATATTTTATTATGCCTTTCCCACGTATAGGGCCCATTTACTGCTTCGCCCTTAATTTCATGAAATATCTTGGGCGTTGCAGCATCTAAGGATATTGCTACTCTTTCGATCCCAATTGCTTTTAACTGCCCTAATTTTCCCTCTGACATTGGGGGGATTGCCGCTGAAATGGGGCTTGAAGTGCTTTCTTTTATCTTAGGAACGAGGATTTTAAGATCAAAGAAATTTTCTGGATAATTAAGGGTTTGAATACAGATTCTCTTAAATCGTTTTGAAGGTAATAAATATTTTAACCTTGTAAAGACCTTACTTAGAGGATAAATCGGCCAACTGATTCGAGAGAGCTTATCTATTGAACTCTGGGAAGTTCTTGCTTGCGGACAAAACCCACAATTTGCCGAACATTTCCCGGAAATATAGGTCATCAAATAACATGTTGTAACCATATCTTGAACTTTTTTTTCCGAAAGGCCCAACTTTTGTGCGCTTCCTATTGAAACACGAATTTTATTAATGCCCATTTCTTAGTTTTTATAATTTCCCAGACTAGTTAAATTTAATTTTTAATTTAAATGAATATTATATATAGTTATTTAAACGCATTGAGCATTCCTATCAGAGGTTATTCCTTAACTTGAATATTATATATATCGTAAATTTTTATATTTATAAAATGTTCTCTGGCCTTAAAACTGTTGGAGGAATTGAGGTCACCACCAATTGGATTATTCAAGAACTAAGAAATAGGGGGCATAAGGTTTGGGTTCCTTCAGAGCAAGAGTCTCCTGAATGGGCCGAAGCGGGTAATGTGGATATTATCTGCTCTTCGAGTTATGATCCCCTTACTTTCTTACAATTATACCAATATAAGAGTAAGTTCAATGATAGCGCTGCTGTTGTACAACATGCTCATACAACCTATGAGGATTTGAAGGGAAATATTTTACCAGATAATCCTCTAATCAATAAAATTCTAAAACTCTGGATAAGGTTGTTATATAGTCAAGCTCATTTATTAATCACCCCTAGTGAATATGCTCAAAAACGATTAATTGAGATTCAAAAAACAAGAACATATCCAATATATACTGTAAGCAGCGGAATTATTCTAGATGAATTCAAAGAGAAAAAGGAATATAGACAAAATTTTCGGAAATATATGAATAAGAATTTTGATGTACCCGAGGATGCAACCATTATTTTAAATGTGGGGTTGATTTGGAAACGAAAACGAGTTGATTCCTTTGGAAAAGTCGCCAGAAAACTCCCCCATTATTATTTTGTATGGGTTGGACCCTTAGAAAACGAACCGGACATAGAGCCTGTTGCTAGTTTGGATAATGTTATATTTACGGGGTTTTATGATGATATTCGAGAGCCCTATTATGGTTCTGATATTTTATTGTGTCCCTCTGAGGAAGAGAATTTATGCCTTCCCTTAATTGAAGCATCATTGTGCAAATTGCCCGTTGTGGCGAGGGATATTGAAGCCTTTAGTTGGCTGGACCATAATTTCTCTGCCTATAAGGGAAGAAATGTAGACGAATTTAAAGATGGAATAACCCGAATTTTATCGGATTCAGAATATAGATCAAAGCTCATTAAT
>CAZDJH010000263.1:0-6061 GCA_964505645.1 uncultured archaeon
AAAGGCTTCACCTTTTTTTTGATCCTCCAAGGGTACGATCTCCAATTTATGAAGTTTTCATAAATTTTCGGGGAAATATTGGTAAGGGGGCGACTTGGCGTGAGTCATGGAAATCTTGCCTTCTCAAAAAGAATTCATCCCCTACATAAATGTAGGGGACTTCTTTCGCAGTCAGTTAAAAAATAAATCACTCATTTGAGGGGGCTTCTTGGCGCTCTAATATTACCGCTTGAGCGGCAGCTATTCTTGCAACGGGTATACGATATGGAGAACAAGAAACGTAATCGAGCCCAATGGTGTGTGCGAATCGTATCGATTTAGGATCGCCACCATGCTCCCCACAAATACCCAGTTTGAGATTGGGATTGGTCTTTTTTCCTTTTCGTATGGCTATCTTCATTAATTCACCAACTCCTTTCTGATCTAAGCGTCCAAAGGGATTTGTTTCTAATAAACCCTTGTTTAAGTAGATCGGAATGAATTTACTCTCCGCGTCATCTCGAGAGAACCCATAGGTCATCTGAGTTAAGTCATTTGTTCCGAAACTAAAGAATTCCGCTTCAGAAGCGATTTCATCTGCTGTCAATGCTGCTCTAGGGATCTCTATCATCGTTCCAAATTTGTACTCTAAGTCTACTCCGTACTCTTCGATTACATTCTGAGCAATATTAATTAATTGTTTCTTTACCAATTTTAGTTCTGAAACCATTCCAATTAAAGGAATCATGACCTCTGGCTTTACATCAATTCCTTCCATCTTTAATTCGCAAGCGGCTTGAAAAATCGCTTTTACTTGCATCTCATTTATTTCAGGCCATGTGACCCCTAAACGGCACCCTCTTAGTCCCATCATAGGATTTTCTTCAGATAAAGACTTAATAAGGGTGATATATTCCTGCATCTCTTCTAATTGTTCATCGAGGGGAGATGTTTTTAGTAACGTTTTAGATAGCGAGTTTGTCATCCTTAGTTGCTGTGATTCTAGCAAAACTTCTGAAAGATCGGGCAGAAACTCGTGTAGAGGTGGGTCGAGTAGTCGAATAGTCACTGCCTTTCCCTCCATTATTTTGAAGATTTCATAAAAGTCGCCCTTTTGCATAGGTAATATATCATCTAATGCATCTTTACGTTCTTCTTTTGTGCGTGCCATAATCATTTTTCGCACAACGGGCAGGCGCTCTTGAGCCATAAACATATGTTCCGTGCGGGTGAGCCCAATTCCTTCCGCACCGAATTCCAATGCCTTTCTGGCATCCATGGGCGTGTCTGCATTTGCTCGAACTCCGATTTTCCGTAAATCATCAGCCATTGCAAGGAGTTCTAAAAACTCTCCTTTTATCTCGGGTTCAACAAGGGGTACTTTTCCTTCAATCACTCTCCCTGAACTCCCATCGATCGTGATATACTCCCCTTCATTTACCGTTGTTTCTCCAACTTTAAACTGCTTCTTCTTGAGATTGATTTGTATATCTTGAACACCTACTACTGCGGGCTTTCCCATACCTCGAGCCACGACAGCAGCATGCGAGGTTTTTCCTCCAAATTGAGTTAACACGCCAGATGACGCATATAATCCGTGGACATCTTCGGGTTTTGTTTGTGGCCGTACCAAAATAATGTCTTTCTCACTCTGATCTGCCATCTCTTCCACTCTATCCGCATTAAAAATTGCAATTCCCGAAACCGCACCAGGAGAAGCATTAATCCCATGTGCAAGCACGTGAACAATGGCAGATTCATCTATACTTTTAAATAAAAGTTTGGAGATCTTGCTTGCGTCAATGCTCATAATTCCCTCTTCTTTGGTAATAAGGCCTTCTTTGACCATATCTACGGCGATTTTTACCGCTGCGGAGGGCGTTCTCTTCCCATTTCTGGTCTGTAAAATGAATAATTCGCCATCTTCGATGGTAAATTCGATATCTTGCATATCCTTATAATGCATCTCTAAATCTTTTAAGGTTGTAATTAACTCCTCGTACACTTCTGGAAATTCATCGTTCATATCCTCTATCATTTTAGGCGTTCTAATTCCCGCTACAACATCTTCCCCTTGGGCATTTCTAAGATATTCACCAAAGCGCCTTTTATCTCCAGTAGAGGGGTCCCTTGAGAATGCAACACCGGTAGCGGAATTCCAACCCTTATTTCCAAATACCATAGTCTGAATATTTACAGCAGTACCGAAGTTAGGAATGTCATTCAACCTCCGATAAGTTATTGCCCTCTTATTATTCCAAGATTTGAAAACCGCCTCAATCGCAAGAAAGAGTTGGTCGAAGGGATCTTGTGGGAATGCCGAACCTATTTCCTTCTCGTAAAGTGCCTTATAATCGGCAATGATTTTTTGTAGGTCTCCAACATCCAAGTCGGTGTCTTTTGCATTTCTCCCTTTTTTTCTCTTATATCGATTTAGGATTCTCTCAAATTTTTCGGCGCTTAGGCCCATCACGACGTCACCGAACATCTGGATAAATCTCCTATAAGAATCATAAGCAAAACGAGGGTTATTGGTTTGCTCTGCCAGACCTAAAACACTCTGATCGTTTAGCCCTAAATTGAGTACGGTATCCATCATTCCAGGCATACTCATTGGAGCACCGCTTCGGACACTAATTAATAGAGGATTTTTCGTGTCGCCAAATGTTTTTCCCGTTTCCTTTTCAAGGTCTTTCATATAGTTTAGAACTTGAGGCTTTAATATTTCCATAACTCTCTCAGAGTCCTCAAAATATTCCAGACATGCCTCGGTAGTGATCGTAAATCCTTGAGGGATGTTAAGACCCATACTGGTCATCTCTCCCAGATTAGCACCCTTCCCTCCAAGAAGGCTCTTTAGTTCTTTTCTCCCCTCTTGGAAATTGTAAATGTATTTATTATCTTTTGTTTCTGCCATTGTCTTTACTCTATTGATGTTGTTTTTTTATTAAAACTTGAAATATGTATTTTCATTCTTTCATTTAAATTTGATATCTTGTTTTGTTAAATCTTACTTTTTAAAAAAAAATTATCATTTAATAGAATTCATTGGTTTGCTACGTCTAATTAATTTAAGTTAGGTTATTTATGATAATCTATTATTTTAAAAGCTCTAATAATTCCCAAACCCCTTTAATTATCAAATCCGGCTTATCATCACTTTGTTGAATCATTTCCAAGTCCGTCTCTCCGGACAAGACGCAACACGTTGTGATGCCGGCCGTTAAGCCCATCTTTATATCGGTATATAACCGATCCCCAAACATTACTGCTTTTTCCGGTCCCACATCCAGCTCTTGAAGCTTGAATAAAAGCATTTCCTTGTTTGGTTTGCCAAAAACCCGCGGCATTCGGCCTGTAGTCTTCTCTAATAATGCTGCAAATCCGCCCGCATCAGGAATGTATCCTCGCTCGGTAGGGCAGCGATTATCGAGATGCGTTGCGATATAAGGAAGGTTGTCTTGGAGGCAATATGCGGCCTTTACAAGTCGTTCATATGTTAATTCTTGGTCAAACGCTAGAACCAGAATTTCGGGCTCTTCTTCGGTTAAATTAAATCCATGACGCTCAAACTCACCTTTCAGGGATGTAGTGCCCATTAAAAAGATATTTTGATATCCTTCTTCTTTTAAATAATGTATAGTGGGATGCTGCGATAAAATGATGTGATCAACTGAAACGTCTAATTGTAAGCGATTGAGCTTTTTTAAATAGTCTGCAGTTGATTTACTGGAATTATTGGAAAGAAAAAAGAATATTCTCTCATCTTGTTGCTTCAGTACCTCTATAACCTCGAGGATACCGCTAAATAATTTATTTTCTAAGTATACTGTACCGTCTAAATCGAAAAAAAATACCTCTTTTTCCTTCAAGATCGATAAATCTGATGATGTAGAAATCATTTTCATCCAAAATTATTACTATTATCCCGAGTTTAAGTAATCCTTTCATTAAGTAAATTGATTGGGATTATAATAAGTAAGGCATCTTAGTAAAAGAATATTGGCTTTTTATTCTCGAAACAGGGTTGATAATATTTTTTTAAAAAAATATGGTTTAAAATAAGTTTATAATGTTTTAAATACCGACTCCAATAGTATTACCTATGCCGGCTATAATTATTTTTGTATTCCGTTCCGTACGCTGGCGGATGGCTTGTTTGATCTTATCCACAATTTTAGGCACTGATTCGGTAATATCTTTAGACATTGTAGTGATTGCATCCTCTAAGGATTGTTTGCAAATTAATGCATCAATTGGAACCGTTTTCTCTGTCGATGACTCCTCAATATAAAATTTCTCAATCCCGATACCGCCTATAGCAGCCCCAACTCCAATTGCGATGCTACCGGTCTTTTCACCTTCGAGCTTTAGTCCAGCATCGATAGTTATTATTCTGGAAATCTCATCTCCATGTTCTTTAACCAAGGCTTTAATCGCCTTTCCAGGTTTCCCGACTGTTCCCCCGGGCCCTTTTGCCCTGACTACGTACAATGTTCTTCCTTCGAACTCTAACTCTTGATAAATAGTATGCCTTGATATCTCCTTGGCTTCTATATCTTTATCTCCCGCGATATTCCTCATTAGACTTCCCGTTACCATCGGTCCTAGACCATCGCCAATAGGACTTCCTTCAGCAAAAGCCTTCGTCGCGTAATAGTAGGATTTTGCCATTGCCATAATAAGAGTAAGTTGCATAGCTATTTGCATGAGTAATAACATCGATTTGGATTTTTTCCCTAAGATTAGGTAATGTCTAATTAACCTATACACAAAATCTATTGCGCCCGTCGCTTCTAACAGATTTTCCAAGTTCTGCCTCTGAATATCCGTTGCATTTGGAGTCAATTTTGCCACGCCCTCTTCCCAACGATCGTCCCGAACATTGACGATATGATCGAATTTTGGAACAATTCCTCCTGGGTCAAGACTCACGGGTTGAATTGTAATAAAAGTCATGAAATCTTCGAGTTTTAACCGGAGGTCTTTATCTGTTTCTTCTTTTTCTGCAAACTTTTTAAACTTTGTAAGCAAGATATCCTTGCTTTCATCGCGCCAACCTTTTAATTTCTCTAACGCTTTCTTTATGTCCAAACTTGCCTTCCACGCTTGAATCTTCTGTCCATAAAACATCGAAACAAAAATTAAAACGAAGAAGAGCAAATTAAGGATTAATGAAATAGGATCGGTCGAAGTTTGACCTAGTTGGCCTAGTTTTAATAATTGATGTATCATTAGTAGATTCAATTTGTTTAGTTTCTTGTTCTAGAAAAAAATATTTAAACAAATAAACTTTCCTATTCAATTCTATAATATTTGTTGTAGGACTTAATTCTCAAAAATAGAGTATTGTCTCTAATAAATTAAAATAAAAGAGAATAAAAAGTATTAAATATTATCAGCATTAGAAAATAAATGTATGGTGTGAAAGGAAGGCAAAAAATATGATTGAAGAAGAGGAGGATCCCTTAGAGAAAGATAAAAAGGAAGTGTTGAAGAAGGTTTTGAAAAACGTAGGTGGGGCTGCAATGATTATCCTAAGTATGGTATTATTCTATGGGATAATACCTTTAGATGCAACCTTGGGTGTATGGTTGGCCCCAGTCCTCTGCTGCATTGGCTCCTTTTTAATACAAGATATAGAAAAGTCCGAAGAACCGCTGAGGCAAACCCTTACGATTTTACGGTGTGATAATTGCGACACTACTTTGGTACGTCATTATCAAGAAGATGATTACATTTATAAACAAAGAGAAGAGGATATTTGCAAGCAATGCAATAATAAAATGACGATAGAAAAGATTTATTCCGTAAAGTTGAAGAAAGATACTGTACCGAGCGAAAAACCTTCGCTTTCCTTTAGCAGTTAATCGTAGTACTCTAATTATATTTCGATATTTAAAGTTTATTTAGACTTAGAAAGAAAAACCAAGGAGGTTGCTGAACACAACCCCCTCGGTGTTATAAGCAGCGATACTCTATTCAATCAAGTTCCAAGAAATCAACGTTTTCTGAACAGACATATCCCCGTTTTGTCTTATTCGATTTGAAGCCTTAAGAAAATGCCATTTAATTTTAACGG
>CAZDJH010000264.1:0-6055 GCA_964505645.1 uncultured archaeon
AATCGATCTCTTAAATAACTTCTCATCTCCTTGTATCTTTTATTTCCTCTGCCAAATCAAGGAGTAAAACACATATGAATATCATACCCGTTGAATGTTTTTCTGAGAAATTAGCCTCTTTTCTGAACCGTTTTAACTCGGTTCTCTCGCAGCCGCAAAAAAATAACGCACTAAAGATAATTCAAGAGATCCTCAGAGAATCGTAAAATACGAGTGGAATTAGTGGAGTAACCCATGGAAATGAATAAAACAGAATTTAATGGCCCTTATCCGATCTTAATCAAAATTTCAATATAACTATCTTCTTTGGATTTGAAAAGTTCATGTTTCTTAATTTCGCACGAGACATCCTTTTCCAGCACGTTGGTCAGTTTTTCCTGCAGAAACCCCATGAGCATATAGTAATGATATAAATATTCCTCACTCTCCAACATTAGCGAATTAGTTATTTGGTAAAGGGCAAAATTATGATCCCTATCCAATTCGGTTATCTTTACGTTAATATCATTATCAAAGAGATTTAGAAAGGGGAGAACATTTTTAATTAACTCAAAAATCTCTTTGTTCGAGAGTGCTTTTAAGGATTCCAACCGCTCATATCCCTCTAAATTGACTGGAAGATTTAATGAATCTACCAACCCTTCTCCTATGCGCTTCAGTGAGGATTCCCGATTCGGAAACTCCTTGTTTATATTGGCGATTAAGCCCTTATAGGCAGGCCTCGTGTTATTCATAAATTCCATGCTCTTGTCCTTTGAGAAATAGAGCACATATCTGCCTACCTTTTTCTTGAATACCTTACTTTTCCCCTCTAATAATGCCAAATAGCGATATACCGTATTCCGAGTAGTGTCTATTTCTTCGGCAATACTTGTGATAGTCATTCCAAACGAGTTATTGCGCAGACACTCCAATATCTCTTGGTCAAATTCCCTTTTCCTATCTTGCTCTTGGGCATCCATAATGGCAAATATTGATTTGATATTCGAAGAAATGTATAAAAATAAAAAGGATTTGCCTTATTTAAACATTATAGTTCTACTAAATCGTTTAGTTTAAAAAAGGTTTTAGTATCAAAATATTGAATGACTCAATAATATACTTATATTGGCACATTAGTAATAAAAAAAAGAAAAAAATGTTCACGCTATTAGTCCACTTCGTAAGTTTTTATAAATTGCCTCGTTCAACCTTGTGTGGCCTATTTAGGTAAACTTTTTGGTATTAAATATGGGGGGATTATAGAGTACCAATAAAATAGGTATCTCCATCATCTGCGCATTCTGTTGGCGCGACTCCTCCAGCATATGACCAACTCCATCCCGGATTCTGGTCAATGTCGGGTCCACCATTCGCCAAATATGCTGCCCATGTTAACTCACTACAATAGTAGCTATTGCCATTTACTTGCTTTCCAAAAAGCCAATAGTCGTAGTTCAGTCCGACTTTGCTCTGTGCCCAGCTCGCGGCAGCTTGTCTTACTGACCAAGATGTGCTTACTCGGTACACTTCACCAGTCGAGACTTGGCTATAATGGACACCATCTCCAGGATTAGCTTCAACAACCCAGCCATTACCAACATATATTTGAATGTGATTAAATCTTCCGGGAATATAATCAAAACCATCGTCTTTTTTCCCGTATTGGCAGATTAAGTCCCCTACTTGAAGGTTTACGGAACTGGTAGAGAGATCTACACCACCAACTGAGTTTGCTGGAGAGACCGCTGCTACAGCGGAAATGGAAATCAATCCAATTATTCCAATAGCAAAAAGCAAATAATTTTTTCGTTTCATATTTTTTCACTTAAAAGTTTTATTAAAAATATCTTAATTATATATTGATCAGCATCATATATAAACGTTATTGTGTAGCAGTTAATTATTGATAATTTTTATTTAAAATAATAATCGTCTTTAGACGCAAACCATTAGAATTAGGAACTTAAGGCTATATAGTACCATGATTAAGCATGAAATCTGCTTTTTGGCTGGAGAGAATTGGTTTTAATAACTTAGTAAACTTGTTTTTGATGATCAATCCTTATTAAGTTTTAAGATAAATCATCATTTCTTTTTATTTATAAACCTATAAAACGATATTGGTATCATTTACTTCATTTTTTTTAAAATATTCGATATTTATATCTTGAAAACACGAATCAATCGATTGAATCTTTTTTAATTCTTTCTTGGGAAGTCTGTGGGGCTCAGAAAAGTCTTTTGCTTGCCAGAGTAACTTATTAAACCTTTGATGGTGGTGATGAAACCGTTTATTCGCGTATTCTTTTGCCTGCTTTGTATATAAGAGGAACGCCCAATCGCTCCCTTCCATTAATAAGAGTTCCCGAGCAGTTTGTTGTAGCACACTTCTTTCCCACGCTTCCAGAGAGGATATATTTGTTAACACACCTTCGAACGCCTTAATCGAAGAGTTAATATAGGGCCAAATCCACCCATGTTCTGGATTTTTCCACACTTCAAAGTGACCACCCTTGCCCCAGCTACTTTCGCCCATCTTGATCGTCGAAAACTGGTCTCTATATTTCGCAAGATAGTCAGAAAAGGTAATCATTGCTACACTTTCGTCTCGATTAATGAGTTCAAAGACATTTCTTAGCCACTCAATCCCTTCCATCCACCAATGCCCGTATAATTCAAAATCGTACGGAGATACGATGATACCCGGAATATTGTTCTGTTCATAAAAGGCCCCAATTTTTTCCCGTACCACAGAGAGGAAATTCGTGCTGTGAGAGTGCGCCTTTTCTTGAGCTTTGCTTATATCATATAGTTCCTTTTCCCCTTTTCCCACCTCTTTTCCCGTAATTCGCCAATAATGCAGGCCAGATTGAGGATCTTTCTTATGGAACTCTCGATAATATTCATCCCCAGGATATCCTATATCTGCATCCCAAACTTGTCTGCTGGATTTTTGATTTCGCCCAAAAACTGATAAACCCGTCTCCAGATTATATCCAAAGTTGGTGGAGAGCCCGACCGAATTCTTTTCTTCCAACAATTCGGCATCTAAAATGCCGTGGGTATCCACGAAAAAATATTCGATCCCAGAGTTATTGAGCCAATAATCGATGCTTTCCCGTACCGTCCCATTATTATATTCTTTTGGGCGATAGGCGCATTCGGGAAGCCAAATCCCCTTTGGATGTCTGTCAAAATACTTATTATGGGTGTCCACAGCGGTCTGAATTTGCGAGAAGATCCCCGAATCGTTTTCGAAAAGGGGCAGGAATCCGTGCGTGGCTGCGCAGGTGATTAATTCGATCATCCCCTCTTCTTGAAGCCACTTAAAGGTTCCTAAGAGGTCGCGATAATAATTATGATAAAAAGAATCTAAGATGTGATGAAAGCGGTCGAGATAATATCCTGCGATTTTTTTTTTCTTAGACTGATGCTCAAAACGAGAGATGTCATTTTGAGTTCTTTGAATTAAACCCTCCATATATTCAGAAAAACGCCCTTTCATATACTCGTCAGCTAATTGCTCTGCTAATATCGGAGTAATATTAATCGTGATGGCTGTTTTATATCCTTTATCCTTTAATTCTCTCATTATATTAAGAAAAGGGATATAGGTCTCTGCCATTGCCTCCATTAACCACTCCTCACCCGCAGGCCAGACCCCTGATTTCTTACACCACGGGATGTGCCCGTGAAGCATTAAGCCAAAATACCCTCTAATCATATTATTCTAATAAATCCATATTATCCAATTAAGATTATCAAAATAAGAATGATAACATTACATCCAAAGGAGGAGAAAAAGGAGCAATTCGAAAATTCTTAAATAAGACGGTGAATATAATAGATATAGAAGAACGCGCCGTTACCTAAAGGTGCTTAAGAATAAAATAAGATGAATAAGAATAATATTGTATCCTATCGAGGAGCGGAACTTCTAGAGGGCGATGCTGAGGTACTCAAGAAATTGGAATTATTAACCTCTAAAAAGTTTTCGGAGGTTAGCAAAATTGAAAATAAAGAAGAAATAGAGTTTGAAGTCACAAAATATAAAGTAACTGAACTTGGGCTTCACAGGTCGGGATTGAAAACTCTCCCAGCGTCGATAGGGACACTGTCCTCACTTACAAAGCTCAATTTGGAGTATAATAACTTAAGCACGCTTCCAGAATCGGTTGGAAGCCTTAATTCGCTTAAGGAAATATATGTAAGGTCTAATTCTATCGAAAGTCTCCCAGAGTCTATAAGCGAGCTAAGTTCACTTGAAATATTGGATTTATACGAAAATGATTTGACTAGTCTCCCTGAATCAATTGGAAACCTTTCCTCACTTAACACACTGAATTTAGGGTGGAACTCTGTAAAGAGCCTTCCGAGGTCGATTGGAGATCTTTGTTCACTAAAGACGCTATGGTTAATAGGCAATAAGATCTCGATCCTTCCGGAATCGATAAAGGGGTTAAAATCACTCGAATATTTAAGCTTAAGTAGAAATAGGATTACACATCTCCCAGAATCGATTGGGAACCTTATATCACTGAAAGCGCTATATTTGGAATGGAATTCTATCGTGCACCTTCCGGAATCGATAACCAAGCTCTCTGCACTTGAGATTCTTCGATTAGATAACAATTCTCTCACGATCCCTCCTAAAGTGATGGACGAACTTTCATCACTTGAGTACCTATATTTAAAGAATAATCATATTACAACCATTTCCGAATCGATTTTAAACCTTCCAAATCTAAACTACTTAGACGTGGAAAACAACGCCTTAGACTCGGTAGCAAAAGAGGTAATAGGAAGATTGAAGGACCGAGGAGTGGACATCAATAAATAACCTAATCATATCAAAACAGAAAAATTTTAAAGAAATTTAATATTTAGTATGATAATAAATTTTTCAGAGATTATTTAAAATGGCTAGATGGCAAGCGAGAAGTAAACGAACATTTACGGGAAAGAAATATGCCCATTTTCGAAAGAAGAGAAAGCGTGAACTCGAAAGACCCTCAATTGAAACTAAAATTGGCGAAAAACGCATTAAAAAACAGAGGGTTATGGGTGGAAACGAAAAAGTAAAATTATTTTCCACGGACCATATTAATGTTACCGACCCGTCCACACATAAGACTCAGAACGTAGAGATTTTAGGATTTGAAGAAAACTTAGCATCTAAAGACCTCAATAGGCGACATATTCTAACGAAAGGAGCAATTGTGGAGACCGAACTCGGAAAAGTAAGGATAACTAGTCGTCCAGGCCAACAAGGCTCGTTAAATGGAACCTTACTTTAATTTTTAAACGCACTATCCTTCTTGAATCTTTAAATTTTTGATATTTACTTTTTTACCATCTCTAATTTCAGTGTTTTTACTCTCGCAGTACTTGCACTGAAATAGCTGTAGCCCCGTTAATTGAGCCTCTTCCGTGATTTCAACCTTCGAGACTTTACCGCATTCCCTACATTTAATTTTTCCGGGGGTCATTATGATATCTAACTCGGCTCCCTCCGCCATGGTTCCCGTGGTCGCCATTTCAAACGATTTCTTTAGTAGATCGGGAATGATAAGTGTTAATTCACCTATTTCCAAGTAAATCTTAGTAATTCGTTGAGCATTATACTTTTGGGCAGTTTCCTCGGCTATCTTGCAGATTTTTCGGGCAAAAGCGAATTCATGCATCGGTTTCCACTTATCCCCTTTTTCTTTTAATTTCCTTGGCGATTTCTTTCATAACTTTCGATTTTTTCTTCCCGCGCGTATTGATTAGTATTCGCCCAGCCTCTTCCCACCATCGCCTCGGATATTGTAAGTGGGGCTCGATTTGTATTTGATATCCCAATCGATTTGCCGCTTCGGCTATTTCCTCTATTGTGATTTTTTCGATCGCTAAATCTTTTGAAAGGCGCCTCCCTTCGCTTCTTGGTAATTTTGCATCAAAATATTGGCGCCAAAAAATTAAAAATGGGCTTCTTGATCTCATACGTTATCTTAGCTTTTTTCTATTATCGTTAAGAATTGAACTACCACGCCCTAAAGGGCGATAGATTCGTAATTCATCGGGGATTGCT
>CAZDJH010000265.1:0-6052 GCA_964505645.1 uncultured archaeon
TGATATGATTTTTCATTTCTCATTCTGTATAATAATAAATTAAACATATTAATATTAATTAACTTAAGTTTTACAAATTGTAAAAACCGGTCTCTTAAATAATTTCTCATTCCCTCTTATCTTTTATCTCCTCTGCCAGCTCGGGGAGCAGCTCCGAGAGTCTATCGGGTCTCATATACTCGGCCAGGGTCGTTTCCTTAAATTCCGCCTTCAACTCGTCGAGGGTAAATCCTCCGTTTGCGGTCGAAAGCTTCCAGAGGTGATACATGCGCGCCTGGATAAGCAGGTTATAGAATTTCTCGTGGGAATTGCCGTGGAGCTCTTCATAATGTGGCTGGGCAGAAATAGGAGCGAGCATGAACTTGAATGCGATGTCATCTTTCCAAATGCTGCCGCCCTTATCCTCTATGAACTTAAACATCTCTGTAAAATATCTGCTCCCCTCGAGGTGCGCTCTTACGACTCCGGGGCCCTTGACTCTTAGGTCTTGTCTCTTTGGTTGGGCATCTCCAACAAGTTGGTCTCCTGTATGAAACTCGCACAAGAAGGGGTCCAAGCCCTTGGTGAGTTTCATGAACTCGAATATTTGATACGTCTTGGTTTCGGTTAGGCTGAATTTTGGGGAGTGGCCGCCAGAAGGAGCCGCCTCCCTATACCTTCGAAGTATCTCAATCAGAGCTCCCAAGTTTTCGGAAAGAGAATTTGGGACATTTTTGAGATAAGTTGCTATAATTGAATTTCAAGAAAGATTTTAGCGTCAAAAGCGCATTCTCGAAATCTTTCTGGTATCCTTAAAGCCTAAAGATGTCCCTAAAATGCATAATCCAAGACGAAAAGGACAAGTTGTTCGATGCAAGGTGTGTACGGGAGCTCATTTATAAATACTTTAACTTCTTTTATTTCATACCAACTCCATAAAAATTAGAGAAAGTTAAAAAATGGTTCAATTGAAAAAAATAAAAAAAATAGGGAAAAAAATAAAAATAGGTTGGTTTATTCCTCCTCTTCGGGAGGAAATCGTGAAAGCTCTAAGATATACTCCTCGGAAGGCTTCTCCTTGATGTCAAGTAGGTCATACTTATCGATCATTTCGAGAATTCCCAACACGTCCATGCCGTGGTCGTAAAGCTCATTTGCATCGGAGAGATTTCTCCAGCAGAAAGGACACTCTGTCGTGAGTATGTCCGCGTCCACCGCGTTCGCCTCATCGCATCGCAAACTTGCCGTGCGTAGCGAAAAGTCGGGATATCCCGCACGTACTCCGCCTCCAGCACCGCAACACATCGAGTTCTCCTTGATACGGTACATCTCGGTAAACTTGATTCCTACATCTTCCTCCAATTGTTTTAAAATAGTACGCGGCTTTTCGAACCAGTAGTCCGCCTTATCATCGAGTTTTCGAATATCAAACATTAAATTATTGCTTTCTTTGATGATCTCTTGCTCCATATCAACATAAAAGTGCCTGCCTGTGTGGCATGGGTCGTGATACGTCACCACTTTACCCTTTAACTCATCGTTGGGTGTGAACTTGATCTTTCCGTCCTTGATGAGCTGGTAAATCAATTCGAATGCGTGAAGTGTTTCGAAGGGCAGATCATCGTCCTCCATCCATTTTGGATAATCGATAGTGAAGGTCCTATAGCAACCGGCACATGAGAAGAAGACTTTCTTGAGGTTCTTAAAGTTCTCAAGGTTTTTGTTCATCAGCTCTTGAGCGGTGTCTACGGCGCCCACTCTGAAGAAGGGACTTCCGCAGCAGACCTCGTCCGAGATTAGGGTAAAGTTAATCCCTAATTTCTCGAAAATCTTACATGTGGCAGCCGCAATATTTTTTTGTCGATAGCTCGCTGTGCATCCTACATAATAGGCAATCTTGGCATCCTTGTTGTCGATATACTTCTCTAAGCCCGCATCTTTTGCCCATTGAAACCGGTTCTTGGCCTCTCCTCCGTAGGGGTTATTGAGTTCTTTGACCAATCGATCGACTAAAGCGTGTTTTTCAATCATAGGGACACCCGCTTCCGCGCATGCGGCTCGTAGCGACTCGATTATATCAACTGTCTGTACCTTGTTCTCGCATTGTACTGAACACATTCCACACGTGATGCAAGGCATAATAGCATCTCGAACCTCTTCCGAAAACTCTAAATCTCCCGTTAAAATAGAACGGGCGATCCATATCTTGCCGGCATTCCAAAAAGCTTCCCACCCATATTCAATGCCCGCAGGGCACGAATCTACCATTCCTTCGTATAGTACAGTTCCTTGCTTTCCTTTATATTCACCAATACCTTCTTGTGATGGCTTCCCTGAGTAGGCAAACCTGCAAGCTTTACAATGGATGCATTTAAAGATATCTCTTTTAAGCTCCTGCAATCTTTCCATTCCTGTTTTACTCATATTTTCTTTAACCTCTTTAATATATTTTTAATTAATATATTTTTGATTATGGCAGTGCTAATCTGCCAGGATGCATTATCATATTAGGATCAACGAGCTTTTTAAAAGCCCTCAAATATTTCCAGTACATCGCCGCATCATAGTATGCTTGAACGTGAATATAGGGATCAGGGCGATAATTTAGCCACCCTTGCTTTAAGCCGTATTCCGTCGTATCTCGATTCAGATCTTGGACCTTTTCAAAATCTTCTGGTTTGGTACTATCAAAGCAGATGATTGGCATGCAAATTGCTTGCCGGGTCCTCTCGATACTGGCAATCCACATCACGGGTGGGAACCCATATTCTTCCATCTTCGCATTATACATCTCCGCAAAGTGAGCACATTCATTCCATGGCGTATACCATGTAATAAACAGAAAGCCCGCTTCCCAGAAGGAGTATGGAATTGCGATCTTATTGGGTTTTTTCATTCTACTTTCAATTTGCTTGGGATGAAGTTCCCACGGCTTCATAGCATCTCCGTCTTTCGCTCGATTTGCCGCGAAATCCTTGCAATGACCATTGATCGTATCAACCACATGCTCTAATTCCTTTTCGGATTGAGCCCAACATTCCCAGTTCATCCACCATTCGGGAATACCGATCTTCTCGAAGAACTCGTATTCGTGCGGAATTTTGTCCTTCGGCCATCTCGTCATCACCAGAGGGTAATTTCCCCCTTGTACCATCACGGTGTTATGCGCAATGCCGAATTCTTTTTTTCCAATCTCTAAGGTCACGTCCTGCATGTCATACGGATTAGACATTCCCCACGCAATTACCGTTTTGGCGTCTGGATGGGGATAAATCTTGACCGCTGCTTTTGTGACAACTCCTAAGGCTCCTTGACTTCCCATTAAAAATGACCACATGTCTGGTCCGAGGCCATATTTATAGAACGGCTTAGCGCCTGGGAGTGCCCATGAACCTGTCTTAACGACATCTCCGTTCGGAAATACGATTTGAGCGCACATGAAGTTATCTCCTTGTGGTCCGACTGAGGAGGTATATAGTGAAAACCCTCTGTCAATGGCATCTCCCATTACTGTAGCTGCAGGTGGAGCTCCATCTGCGATGGGAGGTGCCCAATCTGAGTGGTTTTTATGCATGTATGCCCAGAGTTGCCCGTTAGTAACACCTGGTTCAACGATGGCATAGCGATTATCTTCGTCGATTTCAATGATTCTATCCATCCGTCCCAAGTCGAGCATAACACCCGCTGGTTTAATAGTTGGACAAGCGAAGCCACCTGAAAGTCCTGCTGATACAGGCGATACTGCAATTTTTTCATCTGAGCAGTAAAGCAAGATCTTTCTTATCTCTTCAACGTATTTAGGACGCAGAACAATATCCGGTATCTGGGACTCTAACCCCATAACACTCTTGGCTAAGTACGAAGCGGTTATGGCAGAGTCCATCGTGGCATAGTCTTTACCCACTATACCCTCAAGAGCAGAGAGATCTTTCTCTGTAGGTGCTTTATAACTCATATTTTTTCAGTTTTCTTTTTTTTTATATAGTTAATTTTAAGTTAATGTTAAAAACGAAAAATAATTCTTAAATTTTCTTTTTCTTTCATATTTTTGTATTAGATCAATAATCCTCCTTTATATTTTCATTGATGGGATTTAATAAGAGGATTATTATGTTTAATTATAATTTATTCGTAATTCCCCGTAGGTTAGACCCTAAGAGATAATGGGGTCCATTTCTGTCATCAACTACCCGCCCGTCGACCGGATGCTATTAGGCTCATATATGGAGGGTATCTTCAGAATCACGCTATTAAATTACACTTTTATTTTAAAAAAATACTGAAATTCAAAAAAAATGTAATAATTTGGATAAAAAACGACACTATTATTCAATTAATAAATTGGCAAAGGGTTCAGGGAGAAAAAAGCCGAGATAATACTCAAAAGCACTGAATATTAAGATTACTCGAACAATGACTAAGAGGAGGGAATCTCTCGGAAGGAAAGAATCCAGTAATGCTCCAACTGTAAAGGAGATAAATGCAAGTGCCAAAAACCGCCCCTTCCATTTCATTTTAGGTTCGATTGAAATAAGCGCATGTTTAGCAAAGAGTAAGCTGGTAATTAATGCCGACAAAATCGCGAAAATGGTAAAGACAATGAGAATTGGCGTCCTATTCCCATAATATAAGGGACTATCGGGAACACTCTTAAATTTGTATAGCAAATTAATATTCACTGTAATTTAGCTATCCATTTTTTACTCTACATACCCCTTATCTATTCTTTTAAGAAATTTTTTAACCATATTGGAAGAAAGAACCCGGTATAGAACAAAAAGAGTGCCAAAATCATACAAACCCAACTGACAAAATAAAGAAAATTAAAGGGATAAAGGATTCCGAAGGTGATTAACAGAATGGAGATTCCCGTGAAAACGAAAAACAAGAGCATAAAAAGACCCGTTGAAAAGATGAGCTGGATTCCAATCCTATGCTCTTTTTTCTCTGTGCTCTTTATGTTTTTATGAACTAAATTCATCATCATACTATAAAGGATAAGTGAGAGGAGTAAATGGATAATATTGGATAAGATGCCGATCTGGAAAATATTCAATATGGTTTCGAGAATTGCCGGAATATAGCAGAGAATATAAATCCCAAAGAAAAGGTTCCTCTTTTTTTGAGGTAATTGAGTAAACATCTCCAAGTTAAAAGCTAAAAAAATGCAATTAATGAAGAAGATAAAAAGTAATGCTATATTGTCGAATACGGTTCCGATTTCAAATGACCAACCGAGGAGAAGTACTCCAGACTTTCCCAAAGCGGTAGAAAAAAGTGCAATATCCATAGCAATACATATAAAAACCATATATCTATTTAAGCGTGTACCCCGTTCTCTTAATTTTAAAATGCTTAAAACAACAATGACCAATACTAAGGAAAACATGATGAACTCGAAGATAATACCAGAAAGATATAAGCCTTGTGATATACCATCTGGGAGATCCGCATCGGTTAATAATACCATAAAAAAATATTATATCCAATTGAATATAAACCTTTTGAGTTTTAAATTAAATGTTCAAGAAAATCGATAACAATTACCAAAAGGACTTTTTAAGCTTATCGATGGGTTCTTCTAGGGCACTTTCAATATGACCTTCAAAATCAGAGAAAATTATAGTATTTTTATCCCAGTATCTTAATTCATCAGCATATAATTCGATAAATTTATCGGCAATCCATTTCAATTCTCGCTTTAATCGTTTTTCTTTCACTTTCTTGGGAGCATTGGTGATAAATAAAAGGCCTTCTTTTTTCAAAAGGAAAAACATTTTTTCCGTAAGCTGTATATTCGTGAGCCCTTGGTTTGCAATTTCTAAGGCAAACGAATTAATGGCACTCATTAAAGCCCCAAAAAGCTGCTCGTCCATTTTTGGATTAAAGACTCTACTCCAGAGGACGGTGCCAGATTTCGTTAAAATCCAAATATCTTGAAGTAATTTATCCATAAGGTTGAATCGCGCGAATTTTTTTAAATCCTTATTATAATAACGAATGCTAACATTTAAAGATACTTTTTAAAAATAATAGATTTCCAAAGAAATAAAACAAGCAAAATTAAAATAAT
>CAZDJH010000266.1:0-6048 GCA_964505645.1 uncultured archaeon
CCCCCCTCTTATGCAACGCTAACATTAATAAAAATAATCCAATATAATTTTAACCAATCTGGCAGTGGCAGTGGCGGACCCGGCAGGATTCGAACCTGCGACATTCGGATTAGAAGTCCGACGCCCTATCCGGGCTAGGCTACGGGTCCATGTATTTTTAAATTTAAAACACAATAAGTTTAAATTATAGAACTTTAGGTTTCAAATATAATTTAAAAAGGGAAATATTTGAGAATAAAAAGTAATAAAAATCTTTAAATTTTACTATACCTTGTATTTTAAAATTCTAAATATAGGATCTCAGAAATTTCTAATCAAAGTTAGTAGATTTGATGAGAGCATCAACAACAATCATTTCTTCCTTGGGAGAATATGACTTAACGTTCCTTGTATGTTTTACTTTTTCAAATTTCATATCAAATTTTGTTAGTCTTTGGCTTAAGTTATTAATTGCTCTCTGGAGAGAATGGGGTTTGCTACAAAACTGATAGTTATGGACAAAACACCCGCTTTTCTTTGCTAAATGGGAAACAACATCTATAAAATCTAGAGAACTCTTAGGTAAATTCATTATGATCCTGTCCACACGGTGTTTCAGCAAATTACCAACAGAATCTTGAGGATTTACTAATTCTTTAACATTTTTGTTATAGGGTTTAATGGTACCTTTTATTGTATTTAAACTAATATTTTCTCTGAGATACTTAATCGCATTTGGGTTAACATCAAATGCGAATATTTTAACATTATTAGATTTAGCGATTTGTATAGAAAAAGGACCTACACCCGAAAATAAATCAACAATCAATTCTCCGCCTTTTATATCTGCATTAGAAATCCTTTGACGTTCGTAATTTAATCTCGGTGAAAAAAAAGTCTCTCTAATATCAACCTTGAAATTACAACTATTTTCTTTATGAATTGTAGTGAAATTTTCTTCTCCTGCCAAAAATTCCAATTTTCTTAGTCGAAACCTTCCTTCTATATCACTAACTTTTTCAAATACGGTTTTAATATTATGATTTACTGCTATTATTGCCTTAGCAATTATTTTTTTTAATTCTTTTGCTTTTTGAAGAGGATTAAATTGGTCTAATTCGACTATCGCTATAGTTCCAATAATGTCATAAGATTTTGGAAGGGCATCCATTAAGTAAACAGGAATCCTTGTGGTCAGTGCCGATTCTAATGAGGGGGGCTTATAATTTCGATTTTCATTGGATTCGATTTGTACTATTTCACAGTCAAATTCAGCTTTTAATTGGTTTTTAATGTCTTGATATTGGGGAAGATCTTTATTTAAAGGAAAAAAAACATGTTTATCCTTTTGTATAACTTTAAATTTATTCGTTAAGATCGAAGATCCTCGATAATATTTCTTTATGAATTTGATAAACTTTTCTGCATTTTTCTTTTTAATCTTAAGATGAGGTTCTACAGGTTTCTCCATATTATTCCACCCGCCTAAATATAACGGTAATTTCCTTGTTTGATGCTTTTAAATTATTAACTAAATCCTTAGATAAATCCCTTGAAGATTTTGAACATTTAATCAATACTGTACGATTACATTTGTATTCACTTTTTCGAAAAACTAAATCCCTTTTATGTGTTAAAGGTAAATATTTATGACCAAAACCATGAAATGTTTCTATAAATTGATCACTTTTTAATACCACATCAACTCTTTTACCATCCCAAATGTAAGATTTTAATTCTTTTTCTAGATCGAAGCAAGCTTTTGATGCTTTAATTCCTAAAATACAGTCTCCCCTTTTAGTGAGAGATTTATCTTTGGTAAGTTCTATAGTTGTTTCATGTTTACATAAAACATTTGGATGTCCATAGGCTTTAACAATATCTAAAACCATTCAATGATTTCCTTTATATTTTCTGCTTTTAAAATTGGTATATTAATAATAGGTTTTATCCTCTGAAATACCTTATTAATAGGTTTTTTATAAAAATTAAGATGTTCGTTAAATTGATTAATAAAGGAATTTGGAACTAAAATTGCGCACTTTTCATAATTATTTGGTTTATTTTGTATGAAATATAAAATTTTTTGAGGTAAGTCTTTATATAATATCTGTGAAAATTCGTTAAAAAATGAGGATTCGTATTGACCTATTGGAAATGTATCTGTTAATGCAAGAGGAATAAGGTCAAAAAATTTAGAATAAAAGATAATATGTATAGATTCCCGGGGAATCTTTTCATTGTTATCTATTTCTTTGAGCCATTCTCTAATTGTAGGTGAATTTCTCCCCTTTATATCAAGCTCCGGTAAGAGAATCATAAATTTACTTTCCTTTGGAATAAAGTAATTATTTCTTAATCGAAAATTGTGCCTGAATACTATCGGTCGAAACTTAGATTCAATGGAACTAAATAATCTTCCATGATTTTTATATAATTTTTCATAACTTTCAAAGAAGGGAGCTTTTTTCCTTAATAGATCCAATGCATCCCTTAATCTTGGATGGGTTCGTATTCTTTCCTCAACCAATTCCCATAGATTACCATCCCTAATTGCTTGGCGTATAGTTTGTAATTCCGATTGGGATATATATAAATTATGCTTAGCCAATAGTTTTATTTTCTCAGGCTCTGCTAGGGATTTTATTTCTTTAGGTGTATATTTTGAACAAATCGGACAACCACAGGGAAATTCCCTTAATTCCTTTAAATTCCTTGTTCCAGTAGTTATTGTGAAATAGCGACCTTCCTTAGCATATAATGCATATGCTGCGGAATCCATCAGATCACATCCAAAAGCAACAGCTAAAGAAAAAAACTGAGGAAGCCCCAGCCCAAACATGTGTAATGGTTTATTAGGAATGATATTTTTTTTTACAGTTAGGAGAATTCTAAGGACCGTTTTAAATTGATAATTTAGGAAGAATTTCACTAAGCCCCCTACGGCATAAATCCCAAAATCTAATTTAGACATACTTTTTGCGCTCTTAGTCAATAATTTATAATAATGTGAACCATGAATAGGTCCGATCCAACAATTGTTTTTAGTCCTTCTTTTAATATTGTCTACAGCTCTTAATAAACTTGAATTTACTTTTTTTTCTGCTGTCAAAAGGTCATCTTCAGGTTGTACTGGTTGATCTAAAATAACTGGAAAGTCAGAATTAATCTGTTCTTGGAAGAATTCGATCTCATTAGCTTTAATCTCTATTCCGCCTTCATTATACATATATTGTTGGAATGCCCCACTATCAGTTGCTATTAAGCCCTTATAATCTAAAAAGCGATGTAATCCCTCTTTTAAAGCTTGTTTTCTCTTCTCTCCATTTTGATATAAAATATACGCGTTTGTAAAAATAGAATTAAAACCAATTTCCCTTATTTCTGAAGGTGGTACAGTATTATAATAAGGATGTACAACCGGAAATAGATTAGGTGTAATTAATTCCTTATTATTTACTTCTATTTTTCCAATTCTAGCTAATGCATCTACATCTAAAATTTCATATTTCATTTTTTTTAATCAAAAAATTCATTTAAACGATTTGTCTCAGATAGAAATTCTAACCAGTCAATTCTTCCAAATTTATAATGTTTGTCTACATAGATACCCTTAAAAAGTTTAAAAATTGTTTTTAAATTTTGTTTTATAGGTTTATTTGAAGTATCTATCTCATAAATTGGGCATTGCAGTTCCTTATGTAAAATATAGTTCGCTGAATTGCCTAGAATCTCAGCTTGAAGATTTTCCTTTACTTTTTCACCCTTGTAGTTTCTTTCCTCCAATCTCTCTTTTAATATATCAGGATGGCATCTTAAAACGAATACGATATCAATAAATTTATTTGGTACAATATCAGCAAAATGCCCCTCAATAATTACATTTTTTACATTGTCTTTTTTTGCGCGAGAAAGTAAAATTTTAAGGTGTAATGTTAATTTCTCAGTATTTGTTATGTAAGTATCGCGGTCCTCGTCATAATCTTCACTAAAATTCTCTGAAGTAGCTAATTCATTCAAACTTATACACTTAGCATCAATTTTATTTGAAAGTCTTCTTGATATTATAGTTTTACCGGTCCCAGGAGTCCCCGTTATTAATATTACTCTCATACTTTTATTAAAATTAAAAGGGCTTTATAGGTATATAATTATGTTAATGAATATTATTTCCGCTAAATTAAATTAATGGTTAAATAAAAAAATATAAACCCAAAGATATCTTTTTAGAAAAGTAGTCAAAAAATTTTTTAACTATTTTTTATTTAGATTATTAATAAGCTAAATATTTTTCTTAATTCTGTAGCATTTTATGCGGAGATGGCTTAGCTTGGTATAGCGCACGGCTGATAACCGTGAGGTCGGGGGTTCGAAGCCCCCTCCCCGCACTTTTTTCAAATATTATTGATGATTTTAAATATTAAAATCGCAAATACATTAAGGATATAACTTAAAAAGCAAATTCTATTTAAATTTTTTTTCGATAAAAATAATAAAATATATTTAAATATGATCAATAGTATTTAAAAATGAAAATATAATAGGATGATAAAAAATGACTGATATTTTGGAATATTCAATTATTGGATTGCAGGAATTTAAAATTTCTTTTGAGAAATATTGTAAACCTTGTGAAATTCAACATAAATGCAAGTTTGGGAAAGATAACCCCTTTATTATTGAAATAGACTGTAAAGAACTAAACCAAGCAAAGGAAACAATAAAATATGAACAATTAAAAACGTTGCAGAAAACTGAACCCATTTCTACATCTTACGAGGATTTGATAAAAAAAGTAAAAATTAACATTCAGAGTATCTTTTCTCAAATCTGGAAGGAGAAGATTAAGGCTTTGAAAGAGGAGATTCGTTGTTTAGATTCTCGAAAAACAGATCCAATGCTGGTTGGCCAGCAAGGACAAGATTGGTGGAGTGATTTTAACTCAACTATGAAATTAATTAATAAAGAGTGTGAAAAAATACTTTAAATAGTTTTAATCCATCTCTATCTCTTGCTGATTTAAAAAACCTATAAAATCTCTGGTTCTATTCTCTAAGATCTTATTTTGTGCTTTTAGACGTAATGCCATTTGGATTGAGCCAAATTCTTGCTTATATATACTTTTTCTTTTCTCATATTCTAATTTATTGAAATTCTTATAATATTTTGTCCAAATTTTCACTCCGTCTCGTAAGGATAAATCTGAAGAAGGTCTTACACAATACTCACCATTTCTCTGGGCATTTAAGTCTTCTTCTTTCCACCAATCCATAGCCACATGATAAATTTGTGCGCCATACTTTTTCTGAAGAAACTCTGGATTGTTAAAAATGAAAGTTCCAGGATAGTTATGAAACCTTCTAATACTTAATAATATTTTATCGAAATCGTGATTTATAATCATATTTTCTAAATCATCAAAAGCTTGAGTTAGAGTTTCTCTGGTTTCTCCTGGATGCAATAATAATACATTTATTTGACAGAGGAAATTTAAATGGTTATGAATGTTCAAAATCTTTTGGAATTTGTCTAAAAATTTAATGGGATTTTTAGTTTTATTCATAATCTTTAGCATCTTATGGGATGTGTGTTCAAGACCGTACCATGGAATAAATTTATTTTTCTTAAATTTCCTTAAAATTTTTTCATTAAGTATATCTAATCTAGTTTCAAGCCAAAAAGAACATGAGTTTAAGGGGGTATATTTTTCTAAAAAAGATTTTAACCATTTTTGATCAAACCCAAAAATTGGATCTAAAAAACCAAAGTTTAAAATTCCTTTATCTTCCCCAAATTTTATCATACTAAGTAATTCCTCAACTGCTCTTGATGGAGAGTAAGACCTCCATTTTTTTACTTTAATATGATCAGCTATTAAATTTTTTTCCATACAAAAGTTACAATTAAAGGGACAGCCTCTCGATAAATATATTGCTAGCTCCGAGAAATTATCGATATATTTTTCAATAGATAATGAGGAAAAGTCTAAGGGAGGTAAATCATTCAAGTTATAAATAAATTCTTTTTTTAAAATCTTAGGTTTTTTATTTTTTTTTGGATTTTGATTTT
>CAZDJH010000267.1:0-6035 GCA_964505645.1 uncultured archaeon
GCGCTGTTGAGAACGGCAGGCTGAATAGGTCGCCCGAAAGCTCCCTACGTACCAAATAGATATAATATATTAAAAATTTCGAATCTTTTTAAAACCCTCATATATTCAATTTTAAATGAAAAAATCTACTTGAAAACTATTAAGTGCTTGTGATGTATAGATGTTACTTTTTATATTTATAATATTATAATTTGAGGATAATAAGAATAAAAATTAAAAATCATGAATAATGGAAATAATTTATTTAGGACATCTTAAAAATATTGATATTATAAAAGCTCTTGCGAATGATAATTCTGCATATATTTATTTTATATGTTTTCGAGGTAGCGATGGTGTCTTTCAACTAGATTCTAGAATCATAGATTTAGAAGTTGATTGTAGAGAATTAAAGAAAAAGTACAGAATAACAAATTTTAAATTCAGATCTGAGAGAACGGGTCATTTTGTAACTAAAAAAGACTGTGAATTAAATAGCCGAGGGGAAAAAATATATGAAGAATTGAAAGAAAATGGTATTTGTAATAAATTAAAAACCTTAATAGAATCAGAGAATAATCTTACGAGAATGAAGTTCAATTCTATCTTTTATGAAAAATTTTCTTTTGATATTAACCCAAAGAACAATTTGCAAATTAAAATTAAAGAATCTAGTAAAGAATACAATGTGGATTTTCCTAATAAGGAAATAGCATATTGTAATATGAGCGTTTATCCAATTCTTAAGAATAATCATCTCTACTATAAATTCAAAATAAAATGCTTTTGTTCTAATATAATTACTGATGAGATTGATATGGTAAATTATAATGGTTCTTTTAGTATTACTTGCAATAATTGCCTAATTATTTATCATGTTGTTTATGATTTTAAATCATATTGGTAATCTTCATTATAATGTAAAAATATAAATATTTCTATAATTTTTTAAAGATATAATATTAATATATTACAAATAATTTCATTATAATGTAAAATTATAAAGAGATGAAAAAAATGAAAAAAGACCCTTTAAGTATTTCAACTTCCCTTGTATTAAATCTAAATTTATTGAGGGAGAATGTGGAATACAATATAAATGAAGTAAAATCTCTAAGGAATCTTGAAAATCACTGGAAAACGATTCATAAATATATTAAAATGTTCAAAATCATAAAAGAATATTGTCCTAAAATAGAATTGAATGATTCAAAATTTATTATTAAAGATTCAGAGTTGTATAAAAGGCTTGATCAAGTTGAGCAATTTATATTATATCTTTCTAATAATAATTCAATAGGTCCAGAAAGCGCAATTGAGATCCCTGAAGAATTTGATATTGAACAAATTAGTGAATCAGAAGAATATCTCTATAAAAGAACTGATGATGGAAAATTCTATCTAACTAAGAGCGGGAATAATATTTTTAGATTAATTAAACAAAATTTATCCGAAGTAATATTTCAAGAAAAATCCTTTGATGAACTTTTTCCATATGAGTATGAAGAGATAAATGTTTTTTTTCATGATTTCAAAATTGACAGTACTGAAGGAACTGAAATATCTAGAGAATATAATATAGATTGTTCAAATATATATAGTGGTAATATAGAAGTTAATGTTATTTCGGAGAGAGAAAACACTACTGAACAAGAAGTTATAGTTTAATGGAGGAAAAAAATGAGTGAAAAAAAAAAAGAAGTCCACTCTAAGGCATCTGATATGAAATTGGAGAGAATATTTAAAAAGAGTGAAGATTTTAAATCTCATTACGTAACAGGGGCAATAGGAGGATTTAAACATAAATATGACTTTCGTTTAGGCTTTTATAATGTTGGTACAACAGATTTCTTTATTAATTTAGAGAATTCAAAATCTAATAAAAAATCTAATGGTAAAGATTTAAAGGATATAATAAGAAATGAGGGTATAAAAGTAAGTAATACCTTAGTTTGTGAAGTAATAATGAGCGAACCAGCGATCAGGGAATTATATCAATTTATTGGGAAAGAACTTAAAGCATTAGAAAAAAGTAAAGAAAAAATTCAAAACGAAAATTTAATGAAATAAAAGGGGATAGGTGGTAATTATTACAATTATATCGATCTTAGGTGTACCAGAAGGATTTATTTTAGGTTCAGACAATAGTGAAGGGAGCTCAAGTTTTAAGTTCGATTTGTGAAACCCCGATAATAGGGCGCAGTTTATCGAAACATTTTCGAAGATGCAAGGTGGGCAGTTTATCGGCGTATAAAAGAATGAAAGAGAAAACGAAATTATTAGTGAGACTAGTACACCCACCTAATATTTTGGGTAAGCTCGGCGGAAAGCTCGGAGAGGGGGTTACCCTTTAATAACCTGGGCTTGTTAAGGTTCTTTAGGTTCCGGAGCGATGCGGGGAGCACCGCAATCGGATTATCTCGTAAGTCCATCTTGGCGAGTTGCTTAAATTGACCAATTGAATCAGGCAACTCCGCAATCTGATTGCCGCCCACTTCCAGAGTTGTTAAATCCTTTAATTTGCCGATGGAAACGGGAATATCGCGGATTTTCTCGCCGATACATTCGGGAATCGGCTCGATCTCGTTGCCATAGGCGTACAAGTTTTCAAGCCTTTTTAATTTCCGGGAGCTTTCGGTTGATTGGGGGTATAGTGAGACAGAATCCCTTCTTTCTCTTGTCTTACGAAAATTTCCGATCCATCAATTAGTGTTTCATAATTTACAAATAGGATTTAATTTTCTGTGTTTCTAATACGTCGCTATAACAGAACGACTGGGGATGATAAAGATTTGGTATTAGTCTTTTTGGAGGGACATCGGGACGGAACTGAACTGTTTTCTTGATTTTTATAGCAAACGCTAATTCTTTTTCCCTAAAATAAGTAAAATACTTTTCCTTTGAAATGCCTGCATCCTCTTTGGAAAGTTCCCATAATTTCTCTGGCGAATTTTTAAAAATCTCATCGATGATAAAATAACCAACGAGCTTTTTCACCGGACTTGTAGCATATACAATAATTTTATCTACATTTGGTTTTTGAAAAATTCGCTTTCGAAACTCATATTTTTTCGTCCCATTGAAGATTCTTTGAGCAAATTCAGGCTTTATTGATAAAATTACTTCCATAAGCACCGATTTTAGTATTGTTTCTCTATCCTATATTGTTTACAATAGTCTATATCATTCCAGAAATAAGTCTATTTTAGCTTTCGCCAGTTTTTAAGCAATAATCCTTCTATTTTATTAAAGTGCCTTAAGTTTCCCGTATAGAAGGTTTCATTCTTAGCTACACAGATACTCGCAATAAGTTCATCCATAGTTCCCACCATCTCACCTTTCTGCTTTAATTTAGAGGATAATTTAGCATATGATTGAACTGCATCATCATTAAATTCTAAAACCCCTTTAAGAGATGTTAGTAGGGTGGAAACGTTATTTAAGCTTTTTTTTATATTTTTCGCACGATAACTCCCTTTATATAATTCTGCAGCATTAAAAATTGTAGTATATAAATTATCTCCATCTTTCCTCAGTTTCTGTACAATTTCATGGGCATTTTCTTTCTCTCTTAAATAGGCGACCAATAGATCTGTATCTAGAACCACCATTTATTTTCTCCCCATCACATTCTGGCCGGTTTTTCTCTCTCTTCATATATCTCCTTTAAAATATCATCCCATTCATCATCATCTTTCAAACTCCCCGCTACACGCTCTAATCGTTCCACTCTCTCTTGCCTTTCTCTGAGCAATCTTTGAATTACTTCTGGGAACGTTTCTCCCTCTCGCCTCTCTCTTTTTAAGGCAAAATAAATATCGTCCGGCAATGTTATTGTTTTTTTTGCCATTATTATTCTATGTTGTATAATTAGAATTGACATTTATAAATTTACTTTTTAAGTAGATTTCATTGCTCTTAAAAGGTTTGTTAAGCATTTTTAACCTATTTCGTGTTATTAAAACCTTAAAGAACATTTAGAAGGGAATTCTAATTTTAAGTTCGATTTCGGAGACCCCGCTAGGAGCAGTCCGCGCGACCCCAACGCGCCCCCGCGACCTTACTGCTTCTACTTCCGCCATCACATCGACTTTATCAAATGGGTCGTCGGATTCTTCCAGAGGCGTCCGACGTGGGCGGGAGACTGGTGGTCGTGGGACCTCCTCCTCATGGACCTGTACCACTTCCGCCTCTCAAAACTGGAGCCCTGGCTCGATTACGGGTATTACCTCTGGGGTCGCACCCTCAAGTATGGGTTCATGCGCACCAAGTGCCCCTCCTACTGGACCTTCGCACAACAAGTAGAGTATTATATGCGCCTCTACGAGATGATTACCGAATGGGAACAAGATAAGACGATCACTCAGGACTAGTTTAAAATCAAAATACTTCAAGAATGGTTAACTTTATAACGAAATTTCAAGGGAATTCGCTCAAGGGCGCCACTATAGACTTCTGAGAGTCCTAGCGAATTTAAATGTACATAGCCAATAAAGCAATAACAATAAGGAATTCGACATAGATTTTCTGAAGAGATTTCGGTTAGGCTACTATTCTCTAATGTCCCTAAGATCTCGTTGTCCAAAACACAACTTCTAATGTTCCCATTTTCATCAATAAAGAACACAGATTGTCCGGTTTTACAAGATTTGTCATAGGAGTTTTTAATCAATATTTCATATTTGAAAAAGGATCAACATTTATAATTGTATTTATCTCTGATGCGGAATAATAATTATGGGGTGTTTTAACGGCATCGATCCTTAAATAAATCTCTTCATTAAGATTTTTTCTTAATTCTTGAATGCTCGGCAGATTTTCCTTGGTTCCAACCGCCCCAACGCTGAATTTCATTAAATATGTAGAAAAAAACAGAAAACTTCCTTTCGCATCTAAGGTCGAGAACTTCTATAAAAATGGAAATGCCAAGGTCAAATATGCCCCCCATCAATACAATTCTTATCCTTTACATATTATTAAAGGCACACATGTGGAAGATCCGAAAAAAACACTATATCTAAAAACGAATGGATTATTCCCAGCTTCTCCGACAAGTCTAAGAAGTATATAGTAAACCGTAATAAAAATCGTCTATCCCCTTTCAATTCCACACAATCTCGCTTTTGAAATATATTTTTAAGAAATCTTTAATCCTTGAAAATTTTATTCAACTATATTCATTTAAAATTAAAATGTGTTTCTTTAATTTTGTGGGGAGTTTCTTAGGAATTTTTTCATCGGCGGTGCATAGTAAACTATCCATGACTATGCTTAGAGCAATATATGAAGAATCATATATAGTCATATGGTGCAAAACCGCAATTTCAATCATAATTCTCCGAATCTCATTCTGAATGGTTATTACTTTAAAACCATAATTTTCTAAGCTTTCTCCGGCAGCATTAAGTTCAGATTCATCAAATAGAGCACTGTATTTTAAGGCATTAAGAACTTCATAAAATAATAATGGGGTGGTTAGTATCTCGATTTCACCATCTATATATCTCTCCTTTAATACATCTGCCTTATCGGAACCCTCCTCGCTAATAAACCATTTTGCAATAACATTTGCATCTACTACTATTTTCGTTTCATTCATTTATAGATGTCTCTCTTCTTCCCTAAACCTTCTAATTATATCGACCGAATTAAAATCTTCAGGTGCCTTTTTCCGTATCTTGTTATTAAGTAATACTGCTTTAGCTAGGTTTCTCTCCCGCTCAGTCGCTAGCTTACTCTGTATTGCTTGCCTAATTACTTCACTCCAATTAATATATCTGAGTGAGTTCATCTTTTTTTTTAACTCAGAATCGATTCTTACGCTTATTGTAGGCATTTTATTTAGTTAATACATTTATTATGTATATAAATGTACTACAATATAAAAAGATCTCTCTTAAATAAAAAGTTGTTTAAGATTAAGTTAGGAAATAGAATCCCCTTTTTTTGAAATTAATTTTTCATTTTACTTTTATTTTCAAAGTAAATAATGAAGTTTAAATAATTTAAATAAATTAACATAAATGAGGAAGATGAGTTTAAAAAATAATGATGAT
>CAZDJH010000268.1:0-6026 GCA_964505645.1 uncultured archaeon
GCCGCATTCTGTAAGCAGCTGATAATGTTTGGTTCCTGTCCCTTCTCACGGACTTTATAGAGTTTTACGGCAAAGATTCCATTATCTTTTAAGGAAGCAGCAGTGTCCTCCGTTGCAAAAATTGTAAATCCCATCTTCCGTAGTTTTTTTGCCAATGGAAGGATTTTGTCCTTAAGTTCTTCTCCTCCTACGGAGATCAATACATTTCCTCCGTGGATTGGGACTTTCATTCCCGTTGCTTCGAGCGCCTTCAATAATGCCTCTGGGAATGTTTTTCCAAAGCATGCTACTTCTCCTGTACTCGCCATTTCAACCCCTAATATTGGGTTTGCTTTATCCAAACGCATAAATGAAAACATAGGGGCCTTAATTGCCACATAATCTTGATCTGCCCTACACATTAAGGATTTTGGAATGGGTTTTCCCATAAATACTCCCGCTGCCAGACGCATTAAATTAATGCCCCTCGCTTTGGAAACATAGGGCATACTCCTACTCGAGCGTAGGTTGCACTCAATAACATATACTTTTCCATCTTTTACTAAAAATTGGACGTTAAACGGCCCCCTTATCTTGAGAGCTAATGCGATATCATATGTTAAACTGCGGATTTTTCGAATCACGGATTTGGATATTGTTTGAGGGGGAATAACCATCGTTGCATCACCTGAGTGGACGCCAGCGTTCTCAATATGTTCTACAACTGCGCCAATCAATACCTTTCTACCATCAGAAACACCGTCACATTCCACTTCGCGGGCGTTTGTGAAAAACTTCGTAATGACTACGGGGTATTCTTTAGACACTGATGCAGCAAGATCCAATGTATCCTCCAATGTTTTTTTGTCATAACAGACCCTCATTGCCGCCCCGCTCAGTACATAGGAAGGGCGCACCAACACAGGGTATTCTACTTCATTCGCAAAATCTAATGCCTCTTCTTTATCAGTAAGTGCTTTCCATTGGGGTTGTTTAATTCCTAAATGGTCCAATAAAGAGCTGAATTTTGCTCGATCCTCCGCCATATCGATTCGAGAGCCGTGTGTTCCCAGAATATTAATACCCGTTTTACGGAATGATTGGTTATACTTTACAAATTTTGCAGCGAGGTTATTTGCGATTTGCCCCCCTACTGATACCACAATTCCAAATGGTTTTTCCAATTCACAGATATCCAACACTCTTTCTCCTGAAAGCTCTTCGAAATAGAGTTTATCACTTATATCATAATCCGTACTAACCGTTTCGGGATTATAATTTATAATAATTGCTTGATCGATGTCTTGTTGCTTTAAACCCCATAAACAATTAACAGAACCCCAATCAAATTCAACTGATGCCCCAATTCGGTATGTACCCGACCCAAGGACTATTACTTTCTTTAAATTTTCTTTTTCCTCTTTATCATAATCAATATCATGTTCTGAAGCGCTATATGTAAGATATAAATAGTTCGTGACTGCTGGCCATTCGGCAGCTAAGGTATCTATTCGCTTTACATAGGGAGCAATTTTATATTTCCTCCGTAAATCGCGGATATTGATCGTATTAACTCCCATAATCGTCGCAATCTGCCCATCAGAAAACCCAAATCGTTTCGCACGTTCCATCAGATACTTTTTCCTGGAACCTGGGGTTTTTAAGAGATCTATCCCTTGTATATCTTGTTCAATGCTAATTATGTGGTCCAATTTATATAAGAACCACTTGTCTACTCTAGATATATTGTATATTTCATCTATTTTCAAGCCGCGCTTGATTGCTTCGACTAATCGGAAAACACGCAAGTCGGTTGGATTTTTGAGTAGATACTTTAACTCATTTAGATCTTCGATGGGGTCAATATCATTACCCACAGCCCCTTTCATTCCGATATCAAGCATTCGGATCGCTTTTTGCAATACTTCCTCAAACGTACGCCCGATTGCCATGACTTCTCCCACGGACTTCATTTGGCTCCCAATATACCTGTCAACTCTTCCGAATTTCGTGAGATCCCAACGGGGTATCTTTAGCACCAAATAATCCAAGGCGGGCTCGAAGCAGGCGGTTGTTTTTTCCGTAATTTTATTCGTAAGTTCTGGGAGAGTATATCCGATTGCTAATTTTGCCGCAATATAGGCCAACGGATATCCCGTAGCTTTCGATGCCAAAGCGGACGACCGGGACAACCGGGCATTCACTTCGATTACCCGAAATTCTTTCGAAGTAGGATTGAGTGCATATTGAATATTGCATTCACCAATAATCCCCAAGTTTCGGATAATCCTGATTGAGGCCGAGCGAAGCATGTGATATTCTTCGTTTGTAAGGGTTTGAGAGGGGGCTACGACGATACTTTCTCCAGTATGTATTCCCACAGGGTCGAAATTCTCCATATTACAGTTTATAAAGCAGTTATCCGCACTATCACGAACAACTTCGTATTCTATTTCCTTCCATCCCCATACACTCTCTTCAATAAGAATTTGGTTAATCCTCGATTGCGCCAAACCCCGTCTTGCTCTTTTTTCAAACTCATTCATATTAGAGACAATACCGGAGCCCTTACCCCCTAACGTATAAGCCACTCTAATCATCAATGGGAACCCACATTCAGTGGCATATTCAACGGCTTCAGGATAAGAGTTGACCGCTTTACTCTTGCAGACTGGAGCTTTTGATTCATTCATTGCTTTGACAAATAAATCCCTGTCTTCAGTTATTTCTATAGATTCGATTGGGGTTCCTAATACTTTCACGTTATATTTCTCAAATATACCTCGTTCTTTAAGCTCCACTCCAACATTAAGTGCGGTTTGACCTCCAAATGATAAAAGAATCCCATCTGGCTGCTCTTTTTGGATCACTTTTTCGACATATTTTGGTTTAATCGGTACAAGATAGACTTTATCGGACATTTGCGGGTCTGTTTGAATTGTAGCGATGTTTGGGTTGATGAGGATGGTCTCAATTCCCTCTTCTTTTAATGCTTTTAGGACTTGGGAGCCAGAATAGTCAAACTCTCCTGCTTGTCCAATTTTGATTCCGCCTGACCCCACAACCAGTGCTTTCTTAATTGATTTATCGCAAGGCACCTTTTAGCTCAACCCCATCATTTTTACAAACCTATCAAATAAATAGAGCGAATCGTAGGGGCCAGGCGATCCTTCGGGATGGAATTGGACTGCAAATACGGGTTTTGAGCGGTGGGTAATGCCTTCATTGGAATCATCGTCAATATTTCTTAGAAATTCAATGAATCCACCTTTCTCAAAATTGCGTATGCAATAACCGTGGTTTTGACTTGTAATATAACATTTTTGAGTATCCGGATTAATTACGGTTTTATTTCCTCCCCTATGACCGTATTTTAACTTAAATGATTCGCCTCCCGCAGCAATTCCGATAATTTGATTTCCAAGACATATACCAAAGGTGGGAATTTCGTTGTCTATTAACTTACGACTAACTTCTATTGCATTTTTATACACTTGTGGATTTCCAGGACCATTTGAAATCAGCACCCCATTTGGCTTATAATCCATTATTTTATCGTAAGTAAAATCATAAGGAACGAGTAATACTTCAAGATTTCGCTTTACTAAATTCCTAATAATGCTGTATTTTACCCCAAGATCCAGAATAATAACCCGACCATCAGCGTGTTTGGGACTAAATGTTCTAACTTCTTGAGTTGAGACTTCACTCGCCAAATGGCGCTTGTTTGGGTCCCTTGCTTTTTCTAGTTGTTGTTTAAGCTCATCAAGGTCTGGATCTTCTCCCCCGGGATATACTGCTAACAATCCCACTTGGACTCCCTCATCCCTTAAAATTTTTGTAATTGCCCTTGTATCGACCCATTCAATTCCAGGAATATCTTGTTCTTTCAGAAACGTATCAAGATTTTTCACGCTTTCATAATGATGTGGTCGCTTGCAGCATTCATTTACCACGAATCCGTTAACTTTAATGGAATTAGATTCGAAATATTTACCTAGACCGTATCCATTCCGTTCCCAAGGAGGAACTCCATAGTTTCCCACTAAAGGGTGTGTCATGATGACGATCTGTCCTTTATATGACGGATCGGTAAGCGTTTCATTGTATCCTGCCCCTGTAATGGTGGTAAAGACTAATTCACCCGTAATAATCCCGGTTGCACCGAAGCCAATACCCTCAAAATAACGCCCGTCTCTAAGCATTAAAATGGCTTTTTTTTCTTCGTTTTTATATTCCATTTCCATTTATTATAAATCTATTTTCTTTAGTAATCATAGATCTCTAAAATTTTTTCCGTTTAGTTTAAAAAAGCAGCAAAGTATCTAAAAGGGGGTTATTGTGCCCTTAAGATTTGAATTATTATTCAAAAGACGGTTTTTCTTGTTATATCAAAATAATTCGTAGCCCAATTCTGGATGAATAACACCATATTATTCCCGCGGTTTAATGAAACCTACATAGGCCGAATAAATTGATAATAACTCAAAAATCCACGCAAGGAAATAAAAGAAAGTAAAATGTTGAAATCCTATAAGGACTAGAATTCTATCGACTAAAAACGCCAATAATACGAGCATGAAATTAAGAGACATAAAAGCAAGCGACAACAATTTTTTCTTCAAGAAGGAATCTTCTACATTCTTATATTCCGAGATAGAACGGTACATAAATGGTAAGTAGATCACAGAAATTTGAATGAAAAGGAAGAGAAAACAGACCGCATCCAAAAATGTATTACCTCTCTCATACACGATAAAAGTAAACAAGAGCGTGAAAATAGTATAAAATACGAACGAAATGAATTTTACATTCAAAAACTCCTCTTCATAGAGATATAGTTCAAATACATAGGTAAAAAACGCGGCTACTGCGACAAAAGCTAGTGCAAAACGAAAATCAACAATGCGCAATAGGATCCAATAAACTAGTGTTGGGGGATATGTCGCATCTGGATTATTATAGACATATTCGAGAGGTCCCCATAAGGTTAAAACTTTTGATAAGAAAGAAAAAATAACTGCCCCTAATACACTTAAGAAGACTAATGCAAGATAGAACATACGTGTATTTCGGAAATCCATATATTTTTTTAGGGCTAAGAATGCAAATACAGAAGTTATGGCAATGACAAAACACTCATAAATGAAGCCTACAAGCACGATATAATCCATGTTTTAATCAAATATTTATTTTTTATAATTATTACGAAACCCGATTATTGGGTATATATGATACAATAAGTAAATGACTCATTAATATTTTTTCTATCCGGATATGAAAGCTTCTCTTCTCTAATAAATTAGAATAAACTCATCCTTCTAAGCAATTATTTTAATTAAGTTTAAATAAGATGGTGGGTATTTTGGTTATATGGATTTTTGGTTATTCTGGTCATATATCGATACGATTGTGATTTTAGTAGTGGCTCTTGCAATTATTATTATCCGATGGAATTTATTTTTTCCACGGCTTATATTATTTTTTGTTATTTTGATGTTTTCAAGTCTAGTTATCGGGCTGGTTTTTTTACTTATAGCCGAACTGCAAGCGCCGTTTAATTCACAATTTTATTTAAATCCATATTCGTATTTAATCTTCTTCCTCTTATTAGGGACTACGATGTTTGCGGAGTATATAATTGCCGTAGAGATGTTTTTTAAACATATTCGCGCGTTATATTTTCTCGGTATATTCAGTTTCATTGGAATGGTATTGCTATACATTTTTAGTGGTATTAGATTACATACTGCGAATATCTCAACCTATCCATTAATCGCGTGTATCTCGTTTGAATGCACCTATTATTTTGGTATCGCGGCATGTCTTATGTTTGGCATCGGGTCCATTCAAATGGGTCGTTCCGACCGATTGGAACATAAATCAAAACGGAATATGCTAATTATCGGTGTTATTTGGATAATCAACGCAATATATCATGGTTGGTTGGCGTGGGGACTACTTTTCATAGATTTATCACTTCAGTTCAGTATCTTTTTGTCAATTTTTATGCTGATGTGGATTTGCGGAGAAATTATTATTTACTT
>CAZDJH010000269.1:0-6020 GCA_964505645.1 uncultured archaeon
GTATCTTGGGTTTTTCCAATTAGAACTTCATTTCCTATAACAAGTATCTCAATCCTAATCTTATAATCCCCCTAATTTTATCTCGCTTATTTTTGATAGTGTTATATTTATATTTAATAGAACTTTGCTAAAATATATTTCTGCTTAAGTTTCTTTATTAAAACTTTACATTTACTCTTATATGAGAAAAATTCATTAATAGAAGTATGCAGAGTCAATCTGAAAAGAGTAAATTAATATAAAATATTAATAAGTATACTTAAATAAAGGTATATTTTATAGAACATATATAAGAAGAATATCAATATAAAGTATATAAGAAGAATATCAATATAAAGTAAATAAGAAGTATGAAAACTGTGGTTGTTCTTTCTCCTCCTCGGAGTGGATCAAGTTTATTAGCGGGAATTCTTCATAGACTTGGGATTTCCATGGGCCCTAAGGAGGATTTGATCCAGAGAAAGTTCCTTAATAGGTTTGGATGTTATGAGGATTTAGATTTTGTAACCCTAAATTTAAGGGTTTTAGCTAGAACAGGTGGACTATTCCATATTAGCATTCCAAATGATAAAAGAATCGCAGATATTATAAAAAGTTGGGATAAATACGTGAAATTATTGATAAAAAGTAAGGAAAAAACGTTATGGGGGTGGAAAGACCCATCCACAGTTTATACAATTCCATTCATTCATAAAGACTTGACCAACCCTCATTATATCTGCCTACGTAGAGATATAAATTCTATAGTTGATTCTCAATTTAAAGTTGCCCATAATTCTACGAACGTGATTTTAATTATGTTTAGATATTACTATCGTTTTTTTAGTTTAACTACAATTGTAAGAATATTTTTCAGCTTTTTTTATGAGTTGTTTAAACATAGAATATTCATGAAAGACAGAAATAAGATAAAGAGGAAAGTTATAGATGCCTATAAAAGAATTAATTCATTTGCAAAAGATAAAAAACACATATATATAAGTCTAGATGACTTAATTGATAAACCAATAAAATCAATTCAAAAATTAATTAATTTTCTTGGAATAACGCCCTCTGATAAACAGATTTCTAAAGCCCTTTCTTTTATTCACCCAGGACTAATCGATTGTTAGGGATTGTTAAAAATAACAAAGATTTAACCCCTCATATTTAGTCTTGAGGTAAAAAACATAAAAGAGTGAGAAGACTAAGTATTTTTATTTAGGAAACTTACTTAACTTACTAAAACTTTAGAAAAATAAAAGTGAGTTTAATGGATATTAAAATATTAAATCTATATAGTAATGTTGCAATGCCTGGAACCGAACTGGTAGGAGAGCATGGACAGAGTTTCTTACTAAAAATGGGTAATGAAGATATATTATTTGATGCGGGGGGTTCAGGAAGTGTACTTCTAAAGAATATGGACTTATTAAACGTGAATCCCGATGATATATCAAAAATAATTTTATCACATGGACATTATGACCACACTTTGGGTCTCCCTGACCTCTTAGATGCTCGGAAACGAGATGAAAGACTCCCGATCTATGCCCACCCCGCTGTTCGGGAAAAAAAATACGGGAAAATCTTATTTCTTAAAAAAGATATTGGATTTCCTGAATTAACAAAGGAACAAGAAGAAAAAATTGATTTTAAATATAGTCGAGACCCCATAAAAATTAATAAAGCTTTATGGACAACTGGTGAGATTCAAGATCGAAGTTATCCTGATGGTACTGAAAAGACAGCTGTACACAAAGAGGGAGATGAGTTAGTATTAGATCCCATCTATGACGATTTAAGTTTAATATTGGAGACCAATGAAGGCCAAGTAATTATAACAGGGTGCGCCCATGCGGGGATTTTAAATATATGTGCTAAAGCTAAGAAAATATCTGATAAACCTATTAAAGCGATCATAGGAGGGACCCATATGGCACGATATTCTGAGGCAGAAGTACTGGAAACAGCTGAAATGTTTAAAAAAGAGTTTGATGATCCTAATCTTTACTTAAATCATTGTACTGATCGCCTACCCTACAAGTTTATGAAACGGACTAAAGCACTTGATATATTACAATCTAAATTTGGAGAAGAAAAGATTAGGCCATGCTACGTGGGAACAGAAATGCGGTATACTGCAACACCTTAATTCTTTTTTATTTTAGTCCAATTCAGTCCCGCAGTTTTTACATTTTCTTGCGCCCGGAAGATTTTTCTCACCGCAATACATGCAGATCACTGCTTCTTTTTTTTTATCCTTTTGTTTCAATTTCACATTTGATTTTTCTATCGAGTTCGCTTCCGTTTCATTTTCTTTTCCGTCATACTTGAAAATACTCATATCTTCATCTTGGGTTAGGCGTCTTCTAACTTCCTCTGCATCGTGGGGTGTAAAGATCTTAAAATCTTTAGGTGCTTTAATCTCTTTAAACCCTTCGGGAAGGTTCTTAAAATCTGAATCGTCAATTATTTCGGGTTTCTTTTTAGGTGGAATAGGATGAGATGTATTATTCTGAGGGGTCTTAATATTTTGAGGTGGGGAATTAGGGACTTCAGGCAACTCATATTCGTCTTCAATTTGACTACTTGAAGATTGTGTTTCTTGATTCGATGGACTGGGGTGATCTCCCGTTATTCCACCGTGTTTTATTGATTGATTTTGTTGTTTTTGAGAAATTGTTGATAGAGATTTAGACATCCGTATTTTCGTATCCAATTTTTTTACGTGTTGAATGATACCCTCTGTTTTACCAATTAACATATTCCGAAAAGAGGGCTCGAGTTCAGTATGTTTGTAGAAATTAATGGTATATTCGGCGACTTGGATCCATGCCTCTTTGGCATCCTTGAATTTTTCATCTATTTCATACCTTTTTGCACTAATAACTAACTTCTTTAAACCCTTATTAAATGTTGAAAGATCCATATTAAATTAATCCAAATGGGTAAATCAAATTAAAATACTTCCTTTAATATTAATGATCATAAAACGATTTATAAATTAATAATTAATGTAATCTGATTATTAAAAAAACTCTATAAATTAAAAATATAGAAATATTTGCACTTAAATTTAAAGAACTCTCATATATCTTCATCAAGTTAATAATAACCAGAAAAAATCGATCCTTTAAAAAAATGTCTTTTACGCACTTTTCCCAAAATGAACTTCAAGCCCTAAGATTTCTTTTTAGAGAACATGGATGGCATATTAAAGGTTCTACCGAAAACCTATTTAGATATAGCATTTCTAAGGCTAACCTATTGGTTTTAACGTTGAAATTCCCAATCCGTTTGCCATTTAAAATTGAGATTCCATTTGAATTCGTTAATTTTAAGATCTCTATAGTATTTAAATTGTGGAATCTGAATCAAAATTCAAATGAGATTATAACTTATTTCCAAAAGTGGTTGAAGGGATTTGCCAAAAAAGTCTCATTACAAATAAAACTTCCAATTGAAAGAAAGAAAAGGGAAATGATAGATCTTATAGAGGAAATCTTGCCAGAAATGATAGTCGATGAGAATGAAAGAGCATGGGTGAATAGAATCAGGATTTCGCTTATGAATAAGTCGGAGAGATTTAAAAAGTTAGAGGAAGAGGATATCAATGATATTGTAGATGGGATTAATCACCTGGGCTTAAAACCAACCTTTGAAACCCCTTGGGAATTAAAAAAGGGAATTCCAAAGATGAGAGTATCTGAAACCTTATTTTTCTCCACGGAAGAACCCTTTGATGAGTTTTTTATCCTCGAAAAGGATCACTTTTGGACCTATTTTAAAGATATCGAGGTGGAGAAGTTCTATATACGGACCTTTTTTGAGAGTTATTCCCCCCATTTTCTGTCAACGATATTCAAGGACAGTTCCGACGTCAATTTAAACGTACTTGTAGAAAAGTGGATAAAATTTTCACGTCTAGTCCTTAATTCAGTCCTTAAAATCTTCAATTCGGTAAATTTTCCAAAGAGTTCACTGGCATCATTCAAACCTAAAAAAGAAATCGAATCAAGGGACTTTATCAGTGAAGAGCATAATTTTCCCTTGTCTGCGCTTCATTATGAAGGGAGGGTCGCCAAGAACCTCCATCCGGTTCAACATGATCTCCTCAATAGGCCTCCAAAAACCTTTGCTATTATAGAACATTTGAATTATTATAGTAAAGCTGAGGATTTAATTGAGGACTATAAATTTTCCGAAGCAAATTCCCTTTTAGTAGAAGCGCTTAAGATATTTAATAAATTTAAACAGAAAAAAGCCGTAGTGGCCATTCTCTTTCTTTTAAAGAGGGTCGCGTCCATACTGAATCAACAAAAAGTTGCTCTTAATTACCTAAACAACGCATTATCCATTGCTAAATCGGGAGAAGTTCCAATTGATTATGTTATTAAAATTCATTATGAGTTGGGCAAACTTTATATGGATTTATCAAAATACAAGAAAGCTCAAAATCATTTTGACATAATTAGTAATTTTTTAGGAAAGGAAGAGCTTTCGTTTGAAAGAAAAAAGGAATATATTGGAATCTCTTCAATCTATTTGGGTTTAATTTATCAACAACTCGAAGAAAAAGAAAAAGGGGAAGAAGCATTTAAAGTCGCCTTCGATTTAATGAATGACTCTATGAAAATTCGATTAGAATACCATTTAATACGAATTAAATTTTATAAGAAAGTAGATGAACTAAAGCACGCTCAAAAATTACTGAAGATGGCGGTGAAAACCATCGATTTTGAGAACGTCCCCGAAGAATATGATGAGTTACTGTTGGACCTCTTTTTAGAACTCTCGGAATATTTTATCCATTTTAAAGAAGAGAAAAAAAACGCCAATTATTACCTTTCGAGAGCAAAAAGTTATTTAGCAACAAATGATATCTCGGGAATAAAGGCAACTATTCGTTGGAACCTCTTAATGCGCGACTTCTTTAGAGATTTACTCTCAAATGAAGATAAAGCGCTTACCTATTACAAAAAAAGTCAAAATTTAAAGGCTCAATTAACAAATTTCGGCGTAGAATAAAACAAAAAGAAAAAGATTACTTGTACTTCGCTCTTTTGGCCGCTATAGAGTCAGGCTGGCCCCCGAACTTACCTTCCTTAAATCTCTTACGATACAAATCCCTATAACGCTGTCGAGGGGGTTTTTTAGGCGTTGCATTAACACCTGTTCGCTCCACATGTGGGGTTTGCATCTTTACCTTACCGGCCTTGGTCAGACTTCCATGAGAACCTGGCATATTATGATTACACCTGCATTTTTATTATCAATTTATATATATAGTATCTATTCTATGCAATTATAATACATACTTCCTCTTAAATTTTTGGATTCTGCGCTATTAGAACATAATTAAGCATACTTATTAGGTTTTTTAATAATAAATAACTACTAAAACCTTAATTACATATAAAGTTTAAAGTTATATATATAGTGTGTTTTAATTTATTTAGAAAGTTAGAAAATATTTTAAATGTTCACCTTTAAAAAAAACCGTTATTCCTATGATAAATCCATACCGCCACCTGGAAATAAAAGCACGTATAGTTATCTGCTTCCTAAGCTTATTTGCTTTCTTAGCGCTCCTATTTCTGGGATATTTATTTTTCAATTTTAATTTATCATGGATTATTATTTTCTTTATTTCCTTCTCGATTATAATGGGCGCCCAATTATTTATGAAATTTTTCTTTAAGAAGACTTTAAAATGCCCCCAGTGCGGTACTTCCGTAAGTGTCTATTCAGAGTATTGCCCTACATGCGGCTTTCAATTACTTAAGCGATGTCATAATTGCAGCACTTACATGAGATATGATGAGAAAGTGTGCAGAAAATGTAGCGCCAAATCTAAACTCTTAATCATCCCCAATAATGCAAAAATAGAACTTCGTTCCGAACCAGAAGAAAAAAGGAAAGAGAACGGGAAGTTTTAGTTTAATACTTTGGTAATCCTATATGTATTCAGAGTGAGAAACCAAAAGACTACAAAAATTAATATTGAAAAATAAATTAATTTAAAATAGAGTATATTC
>CAZDJH010000270.1:0-6012 GCA_964505645.1 uncultured archaeon
TCAAAACTAAACTTATTAAAGGAGGTGAAACTAGCTCATCTTAATAATATTGATTCAATCCAATTTTTTTTGAAAATTCCTCTTTCTTTAAATTTTTGAGTGGTGCTACCGGTTTAATCTGATTTGTTTTTTTTAATCTAGTCCCTCTTATGAATTGATTTGATATTTTTGTCTGAAATAAATCATCTTTTAAATCAATATTTACATTATTAGTTTTTTGGAAATGAGAATAGCTAAGAATAGATAATAAGGGAATAAATAATCTACTCAAATTATATATTTTTAATCTTTCTTTTTCATTTAAAATACCTATGTGGTGATGTTCTCCACAAAAATTGTTTTCTATTTTCGGATGTCCTGCATTTAATATAAAATTGAGATTTAATTCTTTACAAGCTTTTTTTGATGATTTAATAAGTGTTTTTACCCACCATGTAAGTTCTTTAATATTACAACAGGGAGGAGTAACTAATTCTAAAGTGATAAAACCGCCTGTACCTACATTTGTATCTTTCCCAACAATATCAATTGGCATCTCATTAGTAGCATAGGAGTCTTGTTTATACTTTAAAAAAATGGTTTTAATCTTTTTCGCATCACGTTTATTGCTTCTTTCTTTTAGTATTTGATTATCGGCAATACCTATTTTTCTTACCTTTCTTTGGTATGTTTTATTATTTTTTAATTTGTTTTTTATGAATGGGAAGACTTTTTCTACTAAATCCATAAGATTTTTATTATTTTTTACGGGATTTAAATCTTTATCCAATAGAAAATATTCCATTTCAATCCCGTGTAGATATCTTAACTTTCTTTGATATCCATTTAAATCTAATAAATTCCAATAGTTTTTATGTGTCATTCTTAATAATTATAAGATATATTTTCCTTTGATATATTATAGGAGAAATTTGTTGCTAATTTCTGATACCACTCAATTAATTTTTGTACATCTGAAACATAATGGAACTCTCCATTACCCGCTTTTGCCACTCTGGTCAAGAGTGTTTCAGCCCCTCTTTCTTTTGTCTCATCACCAATCCCAATGGCATAAACGATAAATGGTATTTCTTCCTCCTCTAATTCCTCTTTTAAATCAAATATAGTATCCAATAATTTTTGTGGGTTATCTATTTCAGGGGGGTGGGGTCTTCCATCTGTTAATAATAATATCATTATGGGATTGTTGTTTTCAAACCTTTTTTTAAAATCTAAGGCAATTTCTTTTGAATGTTTAAAAGCACTACTTATATTGGTATTTCCCCATCGCATAAAAGTGTGATCTTTAATCTTACTAATTAATCTATTACAGACTTCGGGATTAAATTCTGTTGCTTCAATTATTTCCTTTTGATTCCCTCTATCAAGGGGGATCGATTTAGCATCATCAGCATAAATTACGAATACGCATTTTTCTCCATAACCACGGGAAATTTTCAATTGAAAGAATAAAAGAGTTGCTAATAGAACGGAATCTAACCGGCTAGCTCCTCGAGATTTCTCAACTTCTTTAACACTACCTCCCTCCATGATGAGTTTTTTTTCTGAAGCCCTTCCTAAGCTTTCTTCAAGTCGAGTGAATAGATTAGAAAGTGCTGATCTTCTCGAAAGATAAGTCTCTTTTAGTAATCTGTTTTTAAGATCAGAAAGGATATGCTTAACGCCTTTAATGCTTACATCATATCTTGTCATACTTCTAGAATGGTCTATCAATAAAATAGCGTTGAAAGGCATTGTTTGGACTTCTTCCATTAAATTAATTTCACAGTTAGAGTTAATCTTAAAGATTTGATTTTTTCTTATCTCGGGCTCTTTAATAGAAATTCTTAACGTTGCTGATTGTTCTGGCCAAAATATTTCTGTTGTTTGAAGGAAATGATAATCTTTAAGAAAATTCCTTAATCTCATTAAATTTTTTTTTTTGAAAAAATCCCTGGGATCAGTATCTATAGTAGAAAACTCAATTTTGGCTTTTTTTGCCCTTCTTACAGTTCCTTTAAAAGGCTCAACATCAACAATTACCCCATTTTGTATCCCTATATTATTCAATATGTTAGGATCTACTAAAAGGGTATCTTGATAAGCATTTTCACTAATATAAGCTTTTAAGATAGCAAAATTAGATGAATCCTCATCTGTAATTTTGACTAATTGGCTCTCCCCGACATCTAAAAATTCCATATCTTTAGGATGGAATATTGCAAGACCATTATTGCCTTTTTGAGTTGTTACTTCCATTAATGTCATATTCTATTAAGTTTTTGATTATATTTTTCTTAAAATTATTGAAAACTCATTGGCTAAATTTTCGAACCAATTTGTTAATTCTTCAAAATTTTTTGTGAAGTGATATTCCCCTTTCCCTATTTCAGCAATTCTTTCTAACAATTTACTATCAACTTGTATTTTTCTCCCAATCCCAAGAGTAAAAATGGAAATTTGTTTGTCAATTTCTTTCGCCTTTTGCATTAAATATTTTAAACTCTTTTCAATTTTTGCATATGGGTCCCGTTCTTTAGGTTCTGGTTGACCATCTGTTAAAAATAAAGTTAAGATTGGATTAGGCCCCTCCTTTGAATGTTTTTCTATTATTTTCTCTAATCTTTTAATAGCTGGAGAAAAAAGGGTTTGATTTTGGGAAAGGCCTTTTGGTTCTGTTAATTCAGAATTCAGAGCATCAATTACATTAATATCTGTAAAGTCATTAGGGTCAAAAATTGTTTTACTGCCTTGAAATTTGAACATTTTAGACTTATCTGAATATAATATGATGGAACATTTTTCTCCTAACCCTCGACTTATTTTTTGACTAAAAAACATTAATATTGCTATAAAGGTTGCTTGAATACGCGATATTTTATACTCCTTTTCATTAATAATGAATTTTGGTTTTAAATCTTGAAAATAAGTTAATAATTTTTTATGGAGAATGCTTTCCCCATTATAAATTTTCATTAAGTTATCAATGGCGCTATCCATACTCATATAATTAACATCTTCCTTTTTCATACTACCTGAGCAATCAATCATTAAAATTGCATTGAAAGGCATCTTTCTAACTTTCGGCTTTAATTTCAACTGAATTTCATCATAGTAAGGAGATATTTTAAAAGGAGGCTTTAAATTTTCTGATTCAACAAAAGAGATTAACATATCCGCGTTTTCTTCTGGCCAATATAGGTTTGATTTATTATTTAAAAAATAATCTCCCAAAAAAGTAATCAATCTTTTTCTAAAAGCATTATCGAATTTTAATCCTTTAAAATTATAATCTTGAGAACTATATTCTACTAAAATTTCGGATATTTCATTTATTTTTCCCTCATATATACTTAATTCTACAAAATCTTTATTTACGACTCCCAAATTATCTAAAAGATTATCTCCTAAAGCAATCATATCTCTAGGTATTTTCTCACTTATGAATAATCTAGAATAAATGGTATTTCCTGCTTCCTCATTTATTAAAGAAATCAAATCTCCTTCTATAAGATCTAAATCTTTTCCATCTTCAGGATTGATAATTGCTTTTCCAATCTCATCTGACCTTAAAACTTGTAATAAAGCCATTTTTAACTTTTATTCATATTTCATATTTTATCAGTAAATTTTTTAAAATAGAGAAAGTCTTTTTTATTTCTTCTATGGATATATCGCCATTCAGAACTAAATCAAAAACTGTATTATGATATTTCCTTTTGTTAAGCAATTCCCTTGCTAAAGGATTAAGAAATGTTAAATGGTTAATATATTGATCGTCTGAATTTAGATTTAGGACCATTATTCCCTCTGAACTGAATGAATCATAAATATTTATGTATCTTGCAAAAGAATTGACATTTTTCAAATTATATATATTTAAGATAATTTCTTGTCTCTTCAATAAATCTGAGCGAGATAAAAAGACAACATAAAATACGCTTTCATGCCAATTAAAGAAAAGTTTAAGAAATTTTATAAAAAATTGATAATCTCCATTATCATTGTTTTTCAAAAAAAAAATATTTTCATTTTTTAGTTGCATTAATCTCTCAACTTCCATAGTATTCCTAAGAATAAGATATATTTTTTTTCTCTTATTATTATCAAATAAAGGGATGTTATTTTGACAAAGGAAAACCCCTGTTTTAATAATCTTCTCTTCCAACCAACTTGAAAATTCAACATCTGATTTGTGTAAATCTGAAAAATCTCTAAGATAACTAATAATTCTTTTATAATCGAGATTCGACACCATTTTTTACCCCGGAATTTTTAATTTTATTAATTATCTTGAAAATATCCTTTTTTTTAAAACTTTCTAGGTATTCTGTTAATACGTTTTCTGCGTTTTTAATTTCCTTAAATGATAATGAATCTAATTGATCATTATTTATTATATAAGTCTGAATTCTGTCTAGTTTATCTGGAATTATTCCTATTAAAGCTATATTCAATTCATTAAAAGTAAAATAAAAATTTATCTGAGATTCTAAATTTTGTTTTTGATTTCTAAAATTTTTTCTAACAAATGATTTTGTATCTGGATCCAAACTATAATAATCTAAATCATTAAATATTTTGAAGTAATCTGTTTTTTCTTCTTTAGTATCCGAAACACATTCATCTTTGAATTTAAATAAACCTTTCATAAATAAAGGAAAATTGATTTTTGAAAAGATGTATGAATTTAAAGGCCTTTCTAAATTTTTTATATCCCCTTTTATGCTTTTATTCCGTTCTAAATCATTGGGCAATAATCTAAGAATATTATTTGATAAAATATTTTGAAGAATCGATAAGTTTCCTTCAATTAAATTATAAAAATCTTTAGAAAAAAGGTATAGTAATTGATCAACTATGTGAAAAGCTTCAAAATAATTATAATCGGAACCCATAACAACCTTCTTAGACCAATAAAACTTTTTATCAAATTCACTTGCGTTCTCAAATGGACAAGTAACTTTTGCTTTTAAATTTTCAAGAAGATTTTTAGTTTTAGAACTAAATTGGCCTGTTAAGTCCCCATAAATACATGGATGTGATAATGCTTTATATAGAAAATTATTGTTTTCTTGCTGAAGAAATCCAATGTGGGCAATTATGACTTTTAATCTTGAATTTAAATAACTTTGATTAAAATTATTCTTAATGAAATGGTTATATACACTGTCTGTCAATTTATAAATCCATCTAAGAGTATTTTGATATCTACAATCAAAGATTATAGGAATGTTATATTTGATCGCCCCTTTTAGAATATCAAAAACAGCATTATTTCTTTCAGAAAAATATTCACTATGATTCCAATTATCGCTAAGTGGATGTAATTTTATACCTTTTAATCCTAATTTAAGAATACTGTGGTCTAATTCCTTTAATGCGAGTTCACCATCGTTAGGATCTAATCTACAATAACCTATTAGCCTAAATCCTGAATTTGAGTTAGACACAATTCGACTTAATCTAGTATTTGAACTATGATACTGTATCACTTTACCGTCTTTTTTAGCATTTGCTCTGAAGGAATCATTGAATGGAAAGGCAATAAATTGATCAAATACCCAACTATTATAATGTCTTGATTTTTCTTGATTAAATTTCAAGGGTAATGGCGGAAAAACCCTTTTTATTTTAAATTTTGGTTCAAAATATTCAGGGTAAGAATTTGAGGTCTCGAATTTTTCATATTCTGAATTTAATTGCTTCCATATAGATCTAAAAAAACCTAAACTATTGAGAACATTTAAATTTTTATGATCTCCATCTTCATCTTCTCCGATATGATGATGGGCATCAACTAAATAAAAATTAATCTTTCTTTTTGAAAGACATTTATCTTTTTCACAATTTATTTCTTCAACTTGTATCATTTAAAACATATAAATTTTTTTCAAAGTTATTTCATTTTTTACTAAATAATAAAAGATCATCCCAAATTCTATTAAATTGCATTTTTTTACTCCGTAATTCGGATTTAGAAAGTAATGATTTTTCTACCTTAAATAACTCCTTAGCTTCAATTTTCTGTTT
>CAZDJH010000271.1:0-6009 GCA_964505645.1 uncultured archaeon
GTTCTAAAAATGATATAGGACTTTAATCCTAAATCCTCCATAATTTCTTTATCTAAATCATATTGCTTTTTGAATTCTTTTACAGAGGAGGGTAAATCCTTGCAAAGAGTATGAAAGTCTGGCATTACGAAGGCCCTTAATCTGCGGAGTCCACTTAATTCACCCTCTTGCTCCCTTCGAAAATCATATTGTTCCCATTCATAGACCCGTAATGGGAAGTATTGCGGTTTTAAATTCATACCGCTGAACATGTCAAACTGAAGGAAATCTCCAGCAAATCTTAAAAGGTACCTATCCCGCCCTGATTCAACCCAGTAGGTCCTTGCGGGAAAGCGCGCAGTTTGAGCGGTCAACTTATCATTCTTTACCGTATACATTAAAGGTGTGTCGACCATGATGGCTCCAAAATCAATAAGCGAATCCTCTAAATACCTTTTAATAAGGTTCTTCATAACGATTCCCTTTGTATACCAGCGCAAATTTCCTGCATCGGTATTAGGTTCAAAATCTACTAATTCAAGCTTTTTCATCGCCTTTATATGCGATGGCTCTTCACCTTCTTTGGATCTACGCGAGCCAAGCTCAGATTCCAAAAACTTTTGGAAATTTTCATCCTTTATGTGTTCAATCGGAATATATTCTCCATTTTCATCGAAATCAATCGGAATCTCTTGCTCATCCGGATTTATTACTTTGAATTCAGCACTCTCCAAATGTTCTTCGGGTTGAATATAGAGCTTAACATCTCTGTGCATTTCCGCTAATTCATGTCCTAAACAATGTAATTCAAATGATTTATACCATCCAAAGGGTGAAAAACTTGCCTCAATCCCCCTCTCTTGGAGTTTCTGAACAATCTGAGGGCAGACATCTTTGGCTCTTGGATCGTTGCTTAAGAATTTACTTAAATGAGCCCAAGGGTATACGAGCACCGAATCAACCCTATATTTTGTATGATCCTCCATAACTAATTCTTTCAGTTTCCTTTTCTTTCCCTTTATCTTCCCTGATTCGACTTTTTTATTATATTCTCTAATTTTTTCATTATCTTGGCGAATTTTATTGGGAAATCCTGTAATCGATAAAATAGCCTCCTCAATTACATCCGCGGCTTGATTAGCAATTACTGATATATCATAAGTATCTTGATCTTCTACCGATACGAATGCGACTAAAATATAACCGGAGAGCTCAATCTCATCTTCTTGAAATTCTTGGGGGCTCGAAGTTGCTTCCTTATGCTTCTTTACCTCTACATCTTGCGAATGGATCATCAAAATCTTCATGTATAATTCACATCATATTTCAATATACTTAGTAGATTAAAATCCTTTATTGAATAAAAAATTCTTGTTTCAAAAGGATTCCATAAAAGGCTTTACTTTTTTTATTAAAAGATTGTAAGATACATTTAAGTAGATGAATTAAAATTATTATAGTGAAATTAAGAAACAAAATGCTATTCATTTAACTCATATTTGAACGTGGAAATTATACAATATCTTATCAATTGAAGGGAGAGAAATGTCAGAAGAGAGAGAAAATGTAAATTTGAATTCTGAAGACGAGAATTCAAGAAACCGCATTATAGTAATGCGTTTTGACCCATCATCCATCTCAGAGATTACAACTTCAAACGAGAGGGAATCAAATCTGAGACGGCAACTTCTAAGAGAATTGGAACGGTTGCGAAGCATCATGGGGGGAGAAGAGACCCCATACAAAAAGAGATTTGAATCATTAACAGATCAGCAAAAGGAAGAATTTCGACACTTTTTTAAAGAGTTCGCCAAATGCCCGATATGCTCCGCAAAAAATCATGAAAGTTATTTGCTTAAGTTTTTTATTAGTACCGCCCCCGAAAAAGTAAAATTAAAAGAAATGTTGATTAATATTGCAAGAAATCTTGAGGATCTCAATGAGAAACTATATAAGAGCGTTAATTTGGGTATCCCGTGCTGTAAGTGCTATTCAAAATTAGTAAAATGAATCTTAATATCTTTTATTGTAATTTGAACTTTAACTAATTTATCGATTTATCCTATTTTATAATAAAAGAAATGATTTTCGAATTTGAGGTCTTTAAACCACTTTATCACCAATAATTAAATGGGTTTCGAAAATTGGTTAATTTCACGTCAGTTAAGCACCCTTTCTCGATGTCCTTTGAGATGCCCTTATATGACATCTTAGAAGTTCAGAGATATTGAACTCCAAAAAATACCTTTGTGGACCTATTATTAACGTTTTAAGGGTAGTTTTATATGAAACTTTATATAGACACTAATCCTAATAATAGTTAAGAACATATTATTATATGTTGTTAAAAAAAAAAGTTAAAAGTTAAAAAAAAGCGGAGGAATGAATGAAATGGTTGATACTCTATTTGTCAAGTCCAAAATTAAGGACTATATAAAGAGCAAGGATTGCTATACTGGAGGAGAGGTTGTCGATGGAGATGTACTCAATGATAGAATAGTTGACATCCTTGATAAGGCAATTGGTAGAGCCAAAGCGAACGGCCGAAAAACCGTTCAAGAGAAAGATCTCTAGTTCGTAGTGCCCCTTTATGTCAAAAGGTTGGCTCACTTTACGATATTGAGAATCTAAAATTATTAGATTTTTTTATTATTTTCTTTTTGTTTTATTTTATTTATTTCACAATAAATTTGTAGACATGTTATAGATTTACTTAAAATAGATCAATCTAAATATGCGCTAAATTTTTAGATTACAGTCCAAACTATTTACATAAAGCATAAATTCTTTATGAAAGAATCTACATAAATGTAGTGGGACTTCTTTCGCAGTCAGTAAAAAAAATATAAAATGCATTTTACTAAATCAGAAGGGAGATCCTTTTTAAATACTTATAAGTTTTTTATTATTATAACACACAATCTTACAACAAGAAGTTGATTAGATAAAATAATTCCCCTCACAAATCGCCTAATGATGAAACTCTTTTTCAATCTTGGAATTTTTATTTAATCTTCTTTCTTTTTCTACTCTCTTTCTTTCTATCCCCTACGGGTATAGATTCCCTCATTCCGCTTCCAATTTCACTTCTTTATCTATAATGAAGAGTCCGATTGATAAGACACTTTTCAACCGTTCTAAATCCTCCTTGAGATGCTTAATTCGTTCATATGAGCCAGATACCGCGATTATTTCGATACATTTTTCAAATTTGATATGCACATGCATCGTGGAGATAATTACATCATTGAAATGATGCTGAATGTCGTTATTTAGGATGAGGTCCGTCTGATGCACGTTTGCATAGATTGCCCGGGAACTGAAATCGTGATCGTGTTTATGGGGGATTTCAGCACCATGGTCCTTTTCGGAGGGCTCATGATGAGTCTCACTGAAATGTTCATGACTCATAATCATAGTAATACAGCCGACCACATTTCCAGGAGTTTTATCAATATTTTCTTCAACCGCAAGATATTTATACATCGCCTTTCGAACTGCATCGGAACGGGAGATATCTAATTTCTTTCTGAACATCTCAAATTCGTTATAAAGCGATTTAGGTAAGGAAATAGTAAAACGCTTGTATTCTTCATTCATATTTGTAAAATAGTGATTTTTTTATTATAATTTAGAAATAAATATCGCAACGGGAACTGAAGCCTCTCTCCATTGGGCTATCTTACCAGAATATTCAAAATTTAATTTTGAACGCCCATGATCTCCTAACACGATCATTAATGACCCATTTCTCAGTTGTTTATAATTGTTCTTAATCCATTTATCGGTCCGGTTTATCAACTTCTCTATCAACTCCTCTGGGGTTCTTTGTTTCAATCTCTGCTGTTGCTTGTGGAGGTTTTCAAAATCGAGGTAATGCATCCAAGACAGGTGATATTTGTTAATTGCTCGTGCAGATTCAATCCAGGTTGACATATCGGAATCCTTTGGTTTAGAAAGGGTACCTCCATCGTAGCGGTTTAAGTCCTTTTCTCGTGCAATTAAACAGGTCTCTTTTTCATGTTCATTAATGTATTTTAGAAAGTGAAATCCATTCGGCTCAACTTCGAACCCGCCAAACATCATTTGGTGAAGTACACCTAAGGTATACGGGTTTTTAGTAGAGAGCAAAACCATTACCTCCGAATTGGTAATTAAAAATCGGGGTTTAAAGTAGGTGATTTCAAATAGACCAAAATTATCAATTAAATTAATAGAAATTCGATCCACTCCCCTATATCGCTTTACTATTGAGTCGATGGGTTCTGGAATGATATCAAGGGGGGGATCTATGTTCAATATTTGTAGTATTGTAGCTGGCAACTGATTTAAATATGCCTTTTTTGATTCAAGTCCGCTCATTTAAATATCCTATATTTATTTACATTTTATTATTATTATTATAATAACAATTTAATTAATTAATTTTTATCTTGTATTAGAAATAATTTGGAAAGTACGACAAAAAATTATTACTTATAACAATAAAAGGAAAGAAAGATTTATAGAAAAATAATAATTAATTTATTCAAAAATATTACTTATTGCAAGGTATATTAGAAAAGATGAGAGCACGACGGAAAATTGAGATGATTGACAAGGTGTTAGCCCGTTGGGACGAGGGTACATGTTTATATTGTGGTGCCGTACTGAATGGGTATCTAACCGAGGACGATTATGACGAGATGCGCAGCGATACGTGGTGTCAATATTGTGCAAAAGACATTGATCCCTACGACGATTGGGATGAAGTCACTGTTGAGGCTATCAATAAGATTGTCGATGAAGATGATTTTTCGCCCTAAAACACCCTAAACGTCCATTAAATAGGGTTTAACATGAAATCACAGTCCTTTTACCTAAATTTTATTTTTATTTGACTTTTTATTTATATTAGTAGGATTATGCAATTAAATTAATTATCTTAAGTCATATGAGCCCACAAAAAATTAGAGCAATATATATCGATTGTAGGAATTCGGGAATATCGGGGGATATGTTCTTGACGGCTTTATTAGAATTGACTTCTTCTCCAGAAGATATATTGAAAAAATTAGCAGAATTGAAGAATTATTTGAAAGGAGTCTCGAAATTAGAGCTGGAGGTAAAGAGGATCAAGAAGAATGATATTTGGGTTAGTCAATTAAAGATTTTATTGAAGGAATCTAAACATCACCGTACTGCTAATGATCTGAGGGAATCATTAAGCAATTTTGCGAAGGATAATCATCTTGAGGGCAAGCCAGCGCAATTTGCGAGGGAAGTCTTGGACATTTTGATTAAGGGCGAAGCGGCGGTTCATGGGGAACTTGAAGAAAAAATCCACCTCCATGAACTTAGTTCCGTAGACACATTAATCGATATCTTGGGAGTGACCATCTGTTTAGAAAACATCGGCGCGTTTAATGCGGATTTTGATCTATTCTGTAGCGAGCTTCCACTCGGCGGGGGGAAGGTTAAAGCCGCACATGGGTTATTACCAGTCCCCGCACCTGTAGTGGTAAAGATTCTTGAAGAGTCTCCATTAAAGGTGACCCTTGGTCCCGTTCAAGATGAAATAAGCACGCCTACAGGAGTGGCGTTACTTGCTGCATTAAAGCCAAAAATCGGAAACCCTCCGTTTATTATCGAAAAGGTAACTCAATCCATGGGACAAAAACAATTTGAATCTTTTCTAAACGTTTTGCGGATATTTTATGGATATCGGGAGCAAGAGCAGACTGATAATAAAATGAACGAGATACTAAGGTATAATGAAAAGGTTACTGTTATAGAAACAAATATTGATGATGTCTCTGGGGAAGTTTTGGGTGATTTCATGAACCTTATACAGAAAAAAAAGATTTTAGATATACAAATCTCCCAAGGAATCACCAAAAAAAACCGACCGAGTTTTCTGATTAGCGTACTTTGCAATCCCAAAGTTAAGTTCGAAGTTATAGAGACCCTAATCAAATCATTAGGGACGCTCGGAGTTAGATATCATACCATCGATCGTATATGCATCGAGCGCGAAATGGGCCAATCTTC
>CAZDJH010000272.1:0-6007 GCA_964505645.1 uncultured archaeon
TAACCTTAAGAAGGAGAATATTAATCTTGATCAAAATACTTTATAATTACAAAAATATAAAAAAAATAACGATAAAGATATATTGAAATGAATAAATATTAATTTTAAAGTAAGATCTTAAAGAATTTTATTATGAAGCAGTCAACTCTTTGTTGGAGCAGTGGAAAAGATTCTGCTATGGCTTTCTATCACGCCCAAAAAGACCCCAATATACGTATTTTATCCTTGATGACGACATTAAGCGAGGAATACGACCGAATAAACATGCATGGAATAAGAAAAGAGTTATTAAAAGCCCAAGTAAGCCAATTAGATCTCCCACTAGAACTGGTTTACATACCAGCTGATTGTTCCAACGAGCTCTATAATAAAATCATGGAAAAGAAGATGAAAGAGTTAAAAAGAGATGGAGTTGATTCACTCATTTTCGGTGATATCTTTCTCGAAGATATTCGCGCTTATAGAGAAAAGAATTTGTCAAAAATAGGGATAAATGCTATATTCCCGTTGTGGAAATCGTCTACTAATGATTTAGCTCAAATCTTTCTCAGCTTAGGGTTTAAAGCGGTAATAAGCTGCATAGATAGCGAATTTTTAGACAAATCATTTATCGGAAGACAATATAACTATGATCTTTTATCTGATTTACCTGAAAATGTTGATCCTTGCGGCGAAAATGGAGAGTTTCATACCTTTGTATCTGATGGACCAATTTTTAAAAAGCCCATTAAATACTCTTTAGGAAAGGTCCTCTTCCGAGATAATAGGTTTTATTTTGTAGATTTGTTAGTTTAAAAACCAATAACCTCGATCAGACAGATAAAAGAAAAACCTAAATAATATCAAAGCATTGCAATTAATAGCATTAAATAGTATTAAATCGCATTAAATAGTATCATATAGTCTTTTTTAACAATGCCATTTTGCGAAAGTTGCGGAACTGAAGTGGGAGATAATGAGAATTTTTGCCATAATTGTGGTGCTCCGGTTGCTCAATCCAATAAGAAAGTAGAGAATAATTCAACTGGAATTGGCCAGTTACAAAAAAGCGACACCATCGGGACGATTTATGAAGGGTTAGTTTGCATCTTGGGAATTATTGGAATAATTATATTAATCATTCTCTTTAATATATTTTATGATTTATTTCAATTCATCATTTTTATAATAATTATAATAGTCATTATATCCCTTTTGGCACGCATAATATATTTTCTTATTGGAGAAACATACTTTAAGATTAAGGAAAAAAGACATTCTTCCAACTATTTTTATTATAGTATAATTGAGAAAGGTTTAAATATTGCGTAGGATATATTATTACATGACAAGACCGCAGTTCATATATCTTTCATAGTTTGAAATGTGGTAGGTCAGAAGGAAGGATAACCCTCACAAAATCCCTGGATTTTTGTCTTTTGGTGATCTGTCCCAGTTTGGGACGGAAAGTCTTCTTTACTACCCCTTTAATAATGGTTATGGGGGGGCGATTCTCCTTCTTCTTTCTTTTATTCCCATATGAAGTATAAACTTGTCAAATAATAAAATTAGGAAAAAACAACTTGTTGCATTATTCTCTTAGGGGAGCGATCTTAGAGGTACATTCTCGGAATAAGAATCTTAAATAGGAACTAATTTTCTTTTTCTTTAACTTCCTTCAACCATTTAGTTTTATTCTTTAGCTTTTTATATATTGCAATATCTCCAAAATCCGCCCTAAAAGTCCCCTCATTCATCTTGATCACCCTTACTTTCCACTCTCTTTTCTTTATCCCGGCAGATATTGCATCAGTTAATTCAAGTTCTTCCCTTTTAGAAGGAGGAATTTTTTTTAACATATCAAAAATTTCCTTTTCCAAAATGAAGATCCCGCAGTTATTTAAGCTCTTATCTCCATAAAATCCTTTGGGGGGCTTTTCGATCATATCGACGCAATAATTACCTTCACATATGACGGCACAGCCTTTTTGAAGGTTCTCTTGATAATTCGTAACTAAAATAAACTCATTTTTTTCTTCTTTAAAGGTTGTAAAAATTTGTTTGTAAATCTTGAAAGGTACAAGAATATCCCCCCATGTAAGAAAAAAGTGGTCTTCCTCAATCAAGTCCTCACATAATAAAACCGCACCTCCAGTCCCGTTCAATTCTTTTTGTTCCCTATATTCAATACTGATATTAAAGTGTTTGCCGTCTTTAAAGTAATCTATGATTTGTTCCTTGTGGTATCCTACCACGAATATGAATTTTTCGAAACCCGCATATTTAAGCCCATTGACAATATATTCCAAAATGGGTTTCCCGTGGATAGGAAGCATTGTTTTCTGGTATGTATTTGTATATGGTTGCAAGCGAGTCCCATATCCCGCACATAGAACTATTGCTTTCAAAATTTTTTAACCCTTATTACGTTTATCTAATACTTCATCAACTAAAAGTTCTGCTAATGAATTTAAAACTTTTGCTCTCATATTTCCCCGAAAACCCAATCTTATTCGCTCAGAAAATTCTATCTGGATTGTTTGACTTTTTTCAATTTCCGATGCGCCATAAGTTTGAGTAATATATCCTCCCTTTAACACGTATTCTTTTCTACGGGGAAGCCCTGGTGCTATATGTATATTATAATTGAGCATATGTTCTATTATTTTCCCTCTTATGTTCTTATCCCAATCTTGCTTTTTTGGTCGACCATCAGAATATATGGATTTTAAATTATTCGTTCCCAAGACGATATCTACATCTCGGAAGCCCCGTGGTCGTTTACTAGATTCAAATCCATGAATATCAATTAAAATTGCTTTTCCATATAATTCTATACATTTCTTAACATATCCTTCCATCTTTAGATGGTATAAGGAATAAATCTGGCTGGCTACTTCCGAACCCAACCTAAAAGCTTCCTTTTGAGGTCTATTTATATCTATTTGAGCTCTATGCACTTTTGATATTACATAGAATGCTAAGCTATGTTTTTTTTTATTCTTCCAGATTGATTCCTCAACTCGTCCAATTAAATCCTTTCCGAGCCTGATAGTTGCCCGATCAATCCCCAAGATCCCCTTTCTCCTCAGGGGAATCTGATTTATCTTAAGGGTTCCTCCATGAGGGACGGATATTATTAAAGGAATATTCCCTTCTCGGAAATGGATATAGTTCTCCATGTTTATCATAGGAAAAATTAAAATTAAAATTAAAATTAAAATTAAAAAAAGAAAAATTACGAAATCGAAAGGGGGTGACTTAACGTTAGATATCTCAATACTATAAATAATCCTATCCAGAGACTTAGACCGGTAATGCCGAACACATAATAAACCCATGCTCTCTTTTGGGCTTTAAAAATAAAATGCGCAAGAATCCATGTGATAAGACCCCCCAATCCGACAAATAAAATATCCGTAAAAATATTTTGAAAAGAATCTAGTCGAGTTTCAAACTTAATTCCAATATGATAAAATATGGTGTTTTCCACTATCTCCCAAAGAATTCCCATTAAAACAGTTATTATCCAAACAACCCATAAAGGGAGTATGATTCGGCTTACTCCCTTATCTTTACCCATTGGTATAGTATAAAACAACGAAAAAAGAAGAAATATACCAATTCCCATGCACAAATGCCCTATTGTAAAGAAATCAAACCAACTTTGACCAACTTCACCGGAAAATTCCGCTATAAACTTATTGAATAACATTTTACTTATAATTTAAAGTGATTTTTTTATATTTTGACTTGTTAATTCATAATCTATACATTTTAAATCTATTTTGATATTTATAATTATGTTTATGGTGATTTTTAGATATATGTTTTGATTGTTATTGGTTTTAAGAATTTTTAGATGAATAATGTTTTCTACTTATTTAATATGAATATTAAACTACCACGCCCTAAATAAATAAAGTAAAGGGCGATCAATTCGTAATTCATCGGGGATTGCTGCCCTAACATCAGTCTGACATCCTTTCCGAACGCTAATCCGCGTAGTCCCTACGCTTGATGATGAACGTGGTTATCGTTCACCATTCTTACTATTGTTTTTATTGTTTATAAATATAGTGGGAGTATTGAAGTATAATTTATGAAATATAATTTATGAAATATAATTTATGAAATATAATTTATGAAATATATGCGATTCATTACCGCCCTAAATAAAGGACGTTGCTTTCTCGCACTTTAGATAATAAAATGTTTTAATATTCAACGAGAATGTGATGCTATGTACCTATCTATTGATTAAATTATTAAATGAGTTTCTTGATTGAAATTCACCAACTTTTTAAGGGAAAAAGTTCACATTTTAAATGAAAATATTAATTAAATTCACGGGATTAGTCTTTATTAGACATAATAATTGATTTTATTCTATTTATATTGATGAAGAAAACAGCATTTATAGTATTTTATGATAAAGATACAATCTTTAGTTTAAATGCCGTTGTGGCTGCTCTGGAAACGGATAGATCCACGCGTCAGATTGCCATCTTTTATATTTATGAACTAAGAGAGTTAATGGCTAAATTACAAAGGATCTTAAATGTCTATGAGCTAATAGTTGTGGGGTTCTCTTTATTTTTAACACAGATTGGGGAGATCATTAAGGTCATTAAGAAAATTCGGAAAAGGTTTGGAAACCGAATTATAATTATTGCGGGTGGTCCTCACCCCTCGGCACGTCCTAAGGAAACATTGAAGATCGGCTTTGATGCTGTTTTTATTGGAGAAAGTGAGAAAACTGTTATAAAATATTTTAAAAGGCTACAAAATAATAAAAATGTCGATAAGGTTAAGGGTATGGCTTGTTTTAATCAAAATGGGAGTTACTGCTATACCAAAAAGGATTATACGATAAATCTAGACCAATATCCCCCATTCCCTGTCAAAAATACGAGGTTTGGAGCAATTGAAATTGGTCGTGGATGTCCTTATGCCTGTAATTTCTGCCAAGCCTCTTTTATGATGGGTACAAAAACGAGATACCGAAGCATCGAAACTATATGCAAATATGTAGAGATCTTAAAAAAGGAGTTTAAGGAAGACACAGATATACGATTTATAATTCCAAATGCCTTCTCCTATGGTTCTAAAGATGGAAAGTCCATAAATCTTCCCAAGTTGGATGAATTGCTCTCCAGAGTGAAGGGAATCATTGAAGCACAAGGGAGGATCTTTTATGGAACCTTTCCTTCTGAGGTGCGTCCCGAACACATAAATGATGAAACCCTAGCACTTCTTAAGAAGTATGCGGACAATGATAATATAATAATCGGTGCCCAGTCAGGCAGCCAGAAAATGCTGGATCACTGCCATAGGGGACATACCATTCACGATATCTACACGGCAGTAGAATTAACTTCCAAGTTTGGATTACTTCCCAATGTAGACTTTATTTTTGGATTGCCCGGAGAGGAAGAACAAGACAAGATACAAACAAGGGAATGTATGAAAGATTTAATCTCTATGGGGGCTCGAATCCACGCCCATTTTTTTATTCCTTTACCAGGTACGCCATTTGCTGGCGCCTCGGTGAGGAATATCGATAAAGAGACCAGGAAATTCCTAAAAAAGTACAACTATAAAGGGAAAGTATATGGAAATTGGAGGAAACAAGAAAAAATCGTAAAATACCTGAATTAGAAAAATTTCTTTCTTGCTAGATTGATTAATCATTAATCTTAGAATTTTTATTAAACTCATTTAAGAGCCGCCTACAGTCTTTTAAAACTCGCTGGACTTGTTCCTTTAAGCTTTTAGCATCTTTTTTAAAATCTTGTTTACTATACCCTTCAAAATAACCATAGGCTGCTGTGCCTCTTTTATCAACCAAGATCTTTAATAGTTGGGAATGTTCATCAATTCGTTTGGAGAAAAATTTTGGCACTTTTTTATTTTTCAATTGGAAATATAGGTTTGAGATATCATGCTTTTTAGGATATTCAATTCCAAAGAGAATTGAAGTCTCCCCGCCCTAAAGGACGGGGATTCCTACGAGTCCGCTAAGCGT
>CAZDJH010000273.1:0-2403 GCA_964505645.1 uncultured archaeon
ATCGAAAGCCAACCCCCAAAAGATTTATTTTTTAAAGAGGGAATCTTAAATGAATTATCAAGTCCAAAAACGCAAGCAAACGAATTTTATCTTAAAAGACCACATTTTAAAAATAAAAAAGCTGATTTATGGACATATGATTATGCCGGTTATTGGGCTGGGTATAATTTTAAAGTAATAAATGGAAGTAAATATATCCCCCAAATTTGCGGTCGGAAATTTTACTGGCATCAAAAAATAACTAAGCAAGAAGAACTACCATACATTAAAAAAGATGAGGAACCTAACAGAAAGGTGGGTATACGTCTCTTAAAGCCAAATGTGAAATTTCGTTTTTTCATTTACTTCAATAATATTAGAAAAAGAGAATTGGAGCAATTAATATGGGTTCTTGAACAAGGAGATAAAGATAATAGGTGTGCGCATAAAATTGGAATGGGAAAACCGTTAGGTTTGGGTAGTATTAAAATAGAAGCAAAGAATATCATGATTAGAGATATTTATATTGGAGGTAAAGATTTGGAATATAAAGTTTCAAAACATAATAAATATCTTAAAAGCGTAAGAAGCAATAGCAACCCTGAAAATATTTTGGGCTGTAATAGATTTACTTTAGAAAAATATAAAGAAATCACAAATATGGACCACAATTTAGTGAATATTGAATATCCCAACAATATAAGCAGTCAAGAGAATTATAACTGGTTTATGTCTAATCGTGAAATTGATCCTGGTAAGGGATTTAAATGGATAATAAATCAGGAATTATGCCGAGTTAATGAAGATATATCTCTAAAAAAGTATGATAATTTCGAAGAGCGAAACGCGAATCACAGAGAGCAACCCTTTTTAACGGGAAAATTATTATGGTTTAATAACGAAAGAGGTTATGGGGTAATTCTAATAGATGATTACGACTTTGAAATATTTCTCCATAAATCTAACCTCCTAAACGAGGAAATAGCTAAGGACCTGGCAAAAAATGATAAAATGAGGTTCAGAGTAAGAAAACGCACAAGGGGGCGGGGGAAATACCAAGCTATAGATGCTTTATTGGTGAAAAATCCTGAATAATGTAGTGAAAAAACGAGAAGTATTACTCATCGTGGGATTATTGGGTATCACGAAACTCATTACTAAATCGATTATAAATTGAGCAATAAACCCGTGTAGATTCAAGAAGCTAAACTCGACAAGAACCTCTTGATATATCTCTACGTGGTCTTACTCAAAAAGATAAAGAAATTTTTTTATAATGGAATTACTTGTATTATCCGGTTAATAAAAGGAGAATGTGAGAGATCCCCCTGACAGAAAGCCTTTTATAAATTTAATCTAAACCTTAAGAAGTTATTAAAATTAATTATACCTATCAACTGATGGACAGTTTTTTAGCAAGATGGACGTATTATCGCTTTTTGATATAATAATCCTAATGCCGCCACCATTCCGATAAGTGCTAATGGTGAGAAAATCAACATCGGGTACCCTGGAATGCCATTCCCGCCAAGATTTTGCGGGGGGATAGATGAAACATTAATAAGCACTGAATCCATATAACCAGCCGAGTCAAATATTGTGAGATTATAAGAACCTATCTCCTTGACAGCATAAATATTTTGGGAGCCCGAATCCCATGAGCCAGAATCGATCTCTCGGTCTCCCTTATAGATGATGTACGAGGCGGGATTTTTATCCTCAGCCGACCACAAAATCTTCCCGGTGGCGTTTGAATAGGCGGCATTTAGGATGTGCGGTGCCGTTATATCCTTTATGATATTGATGCTTTTTGAATCTATATTACCTGCGATGTCGTTGGCGTAAAAGGTGAGCGCAACATCACCTTCTGACAAGAAGTTCCATTCCGTCTGATTTATAGTACCATTATATATGAAGGTAATATTTTGTCTCCCATTTAAGGAATACCAAGTTGTATTGAGCCTAAGATCTGTTATTTTAACATTGAAATTCGGACTATTGGAGCTAAATACATCATTTTGTAAGGGAAAAATAATGTCTATGTTTGGACAGCTTTTATCCAATACATTGACTACCACAACACTAGAGGCATTATTCCCATCGGAATCCTCCACTGTAAGGTTGAAAGTATAGATGCCATAAGTAAGTGAATCCAATCTCACTGTAAAAGATTGGCCGTCTCTCCATTTGCCAACTTCAATCTCCACACTATTATTGGTAATTGAATAGCTTGTTGGGTTTAGATCGTTTGCCGTCCATTTAATTTCGTGTCCCACGGAACCCTCTTGGAAAGTCATGTTAGAAGGACCTATTATAGTAGGGAATGATGGCCTTATTGGGGAATAATATACCTCGCCTTTTTCATAATCATCATAGTAATCGAATATGTGCGTTTCAAGGAGGCTTAAGTTGGTCGTGCCCCAA
>CAZDJH010000273.1:2503-6006 GCA_964505645.1 uncultured archaeon
CATGCGCATTGAGAGTACCGTCGATAATTAGGAAGTATTCCCCCGCAAACTTAACTGACACACCGGGCTCGATGGTTAATGTGGCGCTCTCTTCGATAACCAAGTGGCCTGAAATAATATAAGGACTCCCTGTTAGTGTCCATGTGGTATTTGTTGAAATATACCCATCTGCGGTATGAATGGTAGATTCATTTTCATCTTGTTCAAAATCATCAACAAATTGGAATGAATCTGGAGCGAAAAAAAGTGATAGGAAAGAGAGCGTGATCATAAATAGAACTCCCATCATCAGAATTTTAGCAACTTGTCGAAACCGTTCAAGATTTTTATGATATTTCATTTTATAAGAACCTTTTTTTTCTTATATGGGTTAAGTGGTAAGAATGAATATAAGATTTTGGTAATTGACAAGTAAATTATATGTATTACATATAGATTTGCTTGAATAAAAATATTTGGTTTTGGGATATAATAATAATAATAATAATAAATAAATGCCAAAAATTTCAATACTATACTCGCTACTATTTTCATTTCAAGAGAAATTGACATGTTGGAGGCTGTATTATTGGAAGTGGAAAGTATAACGCCAATTATTTCCTATGAACTTCAAAGTGTTCCGCATGAGTTCCGTTATAACTGTTGTCTGCGTGGTGATGCGGTCTAAATTTATTAATTCCATAAGAATTTTCAATTTTAGCCCTTCGATTCGATTTTATTTTTGATCTTTTTTAGGGTATCATTTTCCTTATGATTTCCTCTTTCCCTTCCTCTTTGTTCTCAGTTTCCTTTCGCACATCTTTCTCATGATTCATGATTGTTATCTGCATTTGCCTTTTTTTAGTAGGGAAAAATAGTTCCACAGTAATATAAAGATACTCCGTCCTTATAAATGCTCTCATGAGACAATGAAAAAGTGAGTTAGAACTCAATAAATATTTAAAAAGTTAAGATATGGGTGTTTTTTGATGTATTCATTTTGATGTCTTAAACCATCTATCAGTCTCTTTCAGTAGTGAAACAACTAATTAGAGGATAATTTTCATATTTCTTAAGACTCTCCAGAATTAAACTCAATCTTTCTTAGAAAGTTCTCTGATATAACTATTTAAATTAAGATTTCGTTAAAATTCACTAATCTGATTATGCTTAAATTAATTTCCGCGATATTTTTAAACATTAAATTCGGAAAAAACCATAGTTCGGTAGATCTTCCAGACCACCAGATCATGCGACCACAATATTATTGAGATAGACTTAAATACTAGTATTGCATATTATATATTGGGTGAAAAAAAAATGAAAAAAGACAACCAATCCAAAAAAAGCGACAAGAATTCAATTAGGGAAGCCTGGGAGGCATATAGGAAGTGGTTAAAGGACCAAATGCTTGCTGACCTTTTAGACGGATTAGGAATACCACCCCATTACAAATATGTCTGAACCATGAAACAAGACTATTGAGGCGCCTCCTTATTAACCTATATCTCATTTTTTTAAATTTAAATAAAAAATAAAAAGATTAAAAAGAAGGTAGACCGTTATAAATACGGGGAAATCATTTTTGAACAAACCCTAATCTAACCTAAAGAAATTTTGTGCAAAAGCATTTAGAGGTGGTACAAATTACAAATAAAAAAACCAATTTTTCGAAAATATTGAAAGATATAGAAGAACTTCTATCGAATTATGATGAAAAAAACCTTCAGAGCGAAAAACTCCCTGAAATTCAAAGATCTCTTGAAGAACGCCTCTCGAATTGCGATGAGATGATTATTCAAAGTGAAAGATTCCCTGAAATTAGAAAAATTTCCGAACGCTTCTCAGAGATTAAAGACGGTATAGAAGGTATCCAAGAAAAAATCAACAACATAGAACAAATTAGAAAACAAAGGAAGGAATTGGAAGACAGAGAAAAGGAACTGGAGGACAGAATGAAAGCGCTCCTTCGAAACTATCCATGGGAGGATTAAATATAAAGGAGGGTAATTCCACCCAAATATAAGCTAAACATTCTATATGAATTATAGATGTGTTGCCAACAATCTTTCTGCTCTGGGTTAATATCATTTTAAATGCTCTCATGATAAATCAAAATGAAATGAGAAATTTTTTGATTCCAAACTGTTATAAATTCAGAAATCCCGTGGTGGAAAGTTTTTGCTTTATCCAATACCGGATCACGCCCATACCCGCCGTCCAGTTTCCTCCTACATTGGTATAGGTACCGAGCTTACATAACACGTGGAGCCACTGGCAATTTTTCGAAAAATGCTTTTTAAGGAATTCTCCTTTATTTATTACTCCAATTTCTCTAAACAGATGTTTATAATAATTCGCATTTAATTTTGTCACCCGATAAATTTTTTTTTGGAGTTGAATAAGAATATTTATAAATCACGCGCAATTTATTAATACCATACAGACAAATCATTGGTTGATGGAATATAGTAATATTTAAACTTAGACTTAAACTAAAAAATTTGAAAAAAATTTATCTACCATCAATAATTTTAATATTTCTAATGTTATCCTTTGGAGTTTATCTAATATTAAATAGTAAGATAATGAATATATCGAAAAAGTCTATTCCAAAAGCCTCCAGTACTACAACTACAGTCGCCGATAAGGATAGTTATGTGACTACCTATTATGGTTTGGAAAATGAAAATTTCGGACAAAAAGATTACTTAGACATTGGTTTTCAGAGGTATTTATCCTTAAATATATCCTATTTGCATTTCTCTTTTAAGGATAAACCAACAGATTGGCAAATGGCTGAGATTTCAATATATATATCAGAATTTTCGATTGAATGCCCATATCCACCATATTGCATAGAAGAGGTGTCTTTTAAAGTTTATTTAATCGAGGAAAGTTGGAATGAAAGTACTATTACCCATGATAATCAACCATCGCAAGAGGACGTTATTACAACTCTAAATGTATCTAAGGTCGGATTTTATAAAATTAAAATATCAGATTATATTGATGGAAATGAAATCTCAATACGTATCGCACATGAAGCTTCTATGATTTCGCCCTCATTTGTGGCAAAGGCTGAATCAAGGGAAGGAAATAAACCCCCTCAATTGATTTGGTCGACAGCAACAGCAAATGATATTCCAAGTTATCCCTTTGTAATTTTTATGATAATTTTAGTGATTTCTCTCTTGGGGTTAATTACTAAAGTTAAAAACCTTCAAACTACTTTTTAAGATTAAGTATAATTATTTAATTTCTTTACTTTTCTCCCTTCTTCCAACCCTATTCTATTTGATTCGTGTAATTTATCCCCGATGCTCCGTGGTGCTTCCTCATTCCCTGTGAAATTAAAAGCGCTCTCTCTTTCTCATGAGATAATGAGGATTGACTATTCCCTTTTTAAATAACTTTTTAGGCTTGATGACCAAGATTTTCTTTTTCATTTTAATCATAAATTATAGATATACTTAATAGATTGATTCAAATACTTACCTAGACAACCTTCTCAATAGGAATTA
>CAZDJH010000274.1:0-3680 GCA_964505645.1 uncultured archaeon
CGGATCAAAAAGCCAATGAGAACCAAGTAAATAATTGCTTGCGATTCTATAATTAATTATGATTGGATTATTTCTTGATTTTAAAAGTTCTTTCGTATGTTGGATTAGAGGACTATAACGCCTATTAAACCCAATAATATACTGTTTATTGGTTGAATTTGCGGCTTTAAGAACAGATTTGCATTCATCTCTTGTAATTCCCATGGGTTTCTCACAAAAAACATTTTTTCCTGATTCTAGGGCCTCAACTGAAAATTGTGCGTGTGTATTGTGCCGTGTATAAATAAAAACGGATTGAATATTAGGATCTCTGAGAATATCTTTATATTCTGTGGTAACATAACGAGGTTTATATTTTTTATAGCATTCATTGGCTGTTTTTTGGTGATTTGTGCTTATCGCTTCAATTTCACAATTCGGATTCGAGATTAGATGAGGGAGGTGAGTTCCTTGAGCAAAAGATCCACATCCTATTAATCCAATTTTTAATTTTTTTCCCGTTTGTTTAGAAGTGCCTCCTTTTCTCGATAATTCCCTCTTAGGTTTTATACTTGAAAAATTCAATAGAAATGAGATGTTTTCTACTGGTTCAGTTTGAAGTTTTTGATAGGCGTAATTAGCATTTTCAGCATTAATAATATCGGATATTAAAGGTTTAACATCTATTTTTTTTTCTGAGACTAATTTTAAAAACTTTTCCATATTTCTTTTTTCTGTCCAAGGAACATGTTTAATTGGATAATCAAACCCATAAAATTCATAATACGGTTCATACCTTCCAGGTCCATAAGATCTAGAAATCAGTAGATCTGGTTCCTTATGATAAAGTTTGGATCTACTAATCTCAACGGGGATTGCGCCTAAAATAACAATTTTACCCTTATCTCGAATTATCTCAACCGCATCCTCTAAGGGTTTTGGAGACCTTGATGATGCGCATATAATCACACAGTCTAATCCCCTACTTTTGTTTCTTTCATTGATATAACTTGACAAATTGTTCATTTTAGGATTTATTACGTGATCAGCCCCCATCTTTCTAGCTAATTCTAACCTATTGTTGAGTAAGTCAATGGCAAAGACTTTTGCGCCACTAGCTTTCGCCAATTGTACAGATAATAATCCTATTAACCCAGTTCCAATAATTCCTACAGTTTCACCCGGGTTTATATCCCCTCTATGTATTCCGTGGAGAGCGATTGCCCCTAGTGTCGCAAAGGCAGCATGCTTAAATGAGACATTATTGGGAATTTTACATGTTAAATTTCTCGCAGAAAATATTTCCTCAGCATGAGCTGATCCTCCACATGCTACCCTATCACCTTTAGCAAATTCTAGGATATTTGTTTTATAGACTATACCAGAACAACTATATCCCGTCGGCGTGAAAGGGGATTTGGGAGATGAAAAGTTCTTATAATTACCCCTTCTGCGATAATCTAAAAATAACGGAATTATATCACAAAAGGTATCACATTTGTTTATAAATTCTAATATGACTCTTTTTCTGAATTTTTTAGATTTAATGAACCTCTTTATCATACCCATATTTTGAAACTTTCTTCCCTTGATTCCAGCGACTTCAGTACCTGAACTAATTAACGCATACTTGGTTTGAACTAAACACCCTTTTGAGTGTAATATTGGATTTGATACTTCTTTTAGAATGATATTCCCTTCATTATTTATTAATATCTGTTTCATTTTTATTAAAATAGATCATAATTCCAATTATTATATATATATAATTAAAGATTTCAATTTTAATTAACTTTGAGATGTTTATTCTTGTCTAAATATCTTATGGTGTAAAAGATGTTAATTTTCCTATTATTAACTTTGTTAAATAAACAATTTCCTTTAAGAATTCCAATATTATACTGAATTTCATTATTACGAATTAAACAGAATTCATATATATTGATCTTCGTTAGGTTTTACGGAGAAACCGCGAAGGAATAGTTAAAGTAATAAAAGATGAATATTAATTAAAATTAAATAAGTAATTCAATAAATGTTATTATTATAATATGAAAGCAAATGTTTTTATTGTTGGAGCTTCAAAATCAGGTACCACATCGTTACATGAATATTTAAATGAACATCCTGAGATTTTTATGTCTCCTATCAAGGAAACAAACTTTTTTGCAACTGATTTGCGGGAAATCTGGGGAGATAATGCCATGGAAGTATTATTAAATGAAAAAGACTTAAAGCATTATTTTCAAGGAGGTCTAAAAAAGATAAAATCAGTAATCATTCAATCAGCGGAATTTTATGAAAGACTCTTTAAATTGGGTGAAGATTATCCAATAAGAGGTGAAAGTAGTGTGTCATATTTGCTAAGTAAAGAAGCAGCAAAAAATATCTATAATTATAACCCATCCTCAAAAATAATTGCAATCTTAAGAAATCCGTATAAAAGAGCCTTTTCACAATATGTGATGGAGCTTGGTTTGGGAACAATCCCTCCGAATATTTCTTTCATCGATGCCGTAAAGAAATTTAAACGTGAACAATACATTGAAATTGGGACTTATTCTTCACAAATAAAGCGTTATCTAGACCTTTTTCCAAATGATAATATCTTAGTCATTAAATTTAAATCCTTAAAGTCAAATTTACAAAAAACGATGAAAAAAATTTACCTTTTCCTCGGAGTTGAACCATCGTTTCAGATAAACCCAAAAATTTATAACACTGGAAAGTTGGCAAAACTTAATTTAATCACTTATCTAATTTCAAAAGTTAAATGGTTAGAAAAACTAAGGTATCATCTTGGGTATTATTTACCTGAAGAGATTAAAAGGTTTCTTATTAGTTTATTCTATAAAGACTCCAATTTAAAAATATCTGAGAGAGAGAGTGAATTTCTTAAACCTTATTTCAATCAAGATATTAATATTTTAAATAACCTTCTAAAAATAGACTTTTCCGATTGGAAATTTTAATAAATCAAAATGTCCAAAAGAATTTTAATATGCTTGCGTAGTTTGGAAATCGGCGGAGGGGCAGAAAAGATTGCCGCATTACTTGGGACTAGATTAAGGAAAATAGGATTCGACGTTTATTATTTGAGTTTCTTTAAAACAACTAATAATTATAAAAGTAAAGGGAAACATTTTACTTTCGATCAAAACCATTATCAGGAAAAACGTGGATTAGTGGGGATTATTCTAAAAATTAAAAATATAGCCCAGTTTATGATATTAAGGGTTCTCTACTATCCCAAATTAATAAAAGCTTTTTCTGATGATCATAACATAGATTTATTAATTTCATTTGGAGATTATTATAACTTTTCCTGCTTATTAAGCAAAATTCTGTTCTTTAATAAAACAAAATTGATTATAACCCTCCATAGTAATCCAGAATTGGCCTTTAGGCCATCCCAAAGTATTATGAGGTATTTTCTATTTAACTTAATCTCGATTAAATTTCTCTATAAGAAAGCCGATATGGTAGTTTGCGTATCTAAGGGAATTAGGAAACTGCTTGATAGCTATGGCTTCCGTAAAGATCAAGTAAAAACGATTTATAATTCATTTAATATCAAAAATCATTTAGAATTATCAAAAGAACCAATCTCTCCCAAATATAACGATATCTTCAAGGATTCATATATATTCATAAGTATTGGTAGATTAATCGAAGCGAAAGGTCAATCCCACCTAATTAAG
>CAZDJH010000274.1:3690-6002 GCA_964505645.1 uncultured archaeon
CTTTAAAAAAGTTAACGATGAATATAATGAAACAAAATTAATAATTATAGGACAAGGTTTTCTTGAAGAAAGTCTAAAAGCTCTTGTTAGAGATTTAGATATCGAAAAAAAGGTATTTTTTATTGGTTTTCAATCAAATATATTCCCTTTTCTCAAAAATGCGCATTGTTTTATCTTAACCTCCTATTTTGAGGGTTTCTCAAATGTTATAATAGAAGCTCTTTCCATGAATATACCGGTTATTTCTACTGATTGCCAATATGGTCCAAGGGAAATTCTCTGCCCTAAAATAAGTTTATCAGAGGAAATCGATTATCCATATTTTGGTACTTATGGTATTTTAATAGAGCCTTTCAATTTAAATATTAATTCTAAGCACCTAAGTTTATCGAAAAAAGAATATGGTTTAGCGCGTCTAATGTTAAAAGTGATAAATGAGTCTCAATTGCATAAAAGATATTCTAAAGGATTAGCCCGAGCCAGAGATTTTGAGGAAAGTATGATTATTAAAGTTTGGAAAAATGTGATCAATCAAATTTAGAGAGAGGGCTTTAATTTGAATATTTTAAGGAACAAAAAATATATAAAGACAAGAAAATGAGTTTAATCTAATCTTCATACTCTCTTAAATTCGTAAGGACTTCCAACTTATTTTTTTTATTATTAAAATTAAGATTTTCTAAGTGGATTATTAAAGTTCTATTAGGAACTATCTTTCCATATTTTGGAGAATAAATAGTATTTTTTAATTCTAATTGGTAATTACAATCTGAAGAAATTTCCATTAATAATTCATTATTAAGGATAATACATTGTTCATTTATTAGGTCAATCGCAACCGTTTTGGCAAAATGAAAAAATATATCAACATTATGGGAATCTTTCTGACCTTTATTATTTTGCAGATAAACTATATCTTTAATCACTATGTAGCTTAGATCTTTGCGGATCTTAATTTGTCTTTGAACCAAAAAATTACGATATCCACTATGGAGGCAAGATAAGAAGACTAGATTTTCACTTTCGTTTATATTTCTTTTTATCTTTGGTTTATTCTTCCATTCGAACCAGAATTTGATTTTTGCTTGATTATTTGAATCAATAGAAAGTATATTATGAGCCTTGCTACTTCTAAAATGATTTCGAGCGTTCCATGATTTATTATAAGTATAAGTTCCCGAATCAATAAAAATATCTTTTCCCTTAAAGGAAAATATGAGATTTGTAATATCACTATGAGAATGAGGAGCATTTTGAGGGCCGAATTTTCCCAAATCAATAAAAATGTAATTAGATTTGGGGGACCACTCGTTTCTACTAGAAAAATATCCCGTCTTTGAAAAATATTTTAGAATTTTTTCTGGATGTTTTACTTTTTGTTTCTCAAATATTAGTACCCCATCTTCACCAGTGATTAAAATTGACGCAATAGTAAGGTTTTCAAATAAGAATTTCATATCTCCTCTCTTGAAGAATATAGTTGCTAAGTTAAATAAATAATTGTAAATATAGTGTTGGTTTAAACTACATGGTAAGACCTTTCCATCATCCATATCTCCTATCATAGGGAAGTTTCCATTAGGTTTAATAATATAGAGGAGATATTCGCACATTTTTTCAATCCTTTCTTTTTGTTTTAAATTTAACTTATTTTTATTTAGATTTAAGAAAAGTATGAAAAATTCAAGTACAAATCTATGGTAATTCACCGACTGCTCAATATCTACTCCATCAAGTCTTGTTTGTAGGAAAATCTGTTTTTTAAGTTTATCAAAAATTTTTCTTTCCCACTTTTTAATAGGTTCAATTTTTTTAAAAATTTTAGAAAAAAGATATATTCCGAAAAGGTCCCCAACGGTATGATTAAATGAACGTTTATAGTAAAAATGTCTAAGAAAATAAGCATGTTGGAACATTGATTTAAAGATCTCTTTGAAAAAAGTATTATTATTTACTTTCTTTGAATCCTCAAAAAAATATAATGAAAAGATCCAAGAGGTTAATCGTAAAGAGATTTCCAAGCCTGAAAACCAGTTAATTCCCTTTAATGGTGGGTTTTTTTTAATCCAATCTAAGATCAGGTTTTTAAACTTAAGAGCAAACTTTTCTTTACCCGTTATATAATATGCAACTCCTAAATAAGACAGAAATTGATGTCGATTTAATTCCCAAACATATTTTACATCAATATTTTTTTCCTTGAATTCTGGTCTTATATTCATATTTTTGGATTTTTTACAATTCCAAACATAGTTTTCAAAAAAGCTATAGTGCCAATCTATTTCATTTTCAAATTTATGCTCTTTTTCAAA
>CAZDJH010000275.1:0-5989 GCA_964505645.1 uncultured archaeon
AGGCTCGAGATGTCTATAATTACAACGTCTCCGCTTTATGTTCAGACCATCGATAAGTAGATAATTCTTGTCGATGATGTCAACGATCACGCAGTAATGGGCAGCCTCTCGTCCCATTGTCTTTACACAAATCCTTCCAATATCGTATATGCTCATTTTTATAACTCGTCACCAAATTATATTAGTTCAATTATCAAACTAGACCCTTCAAAATCAGACTAGTGAGATAATTACTTTCTATTACTTTCTAAAATGTTGAAAAGAATAAATTATTTATGTTTTTTGGGGAGAAATCAGAGAATCTTATCTTTTTTCATAGTGGTAATGATTTTTTCAGCAATTTCTTCAACAGAAACCCCTTGGGTATCAATAATTAGGTCGAATACGCGTTCCTTCTGCGCTTCATCTTCCAAATCGATATCATATAAGTCCTTAAAACGATCTATTTCGGAACGCTCCCTGAAGGAAGTCTCTTGTAGTTTTTCTTGATAATCCGTATTGTCCCGCTCCATCATTCGATTTATCCTTATCTCTAAGGGTGCAGTAAGAAGCACCGTAAAATCCGCAATATCCTTCAGCAGATAGCCGCTTAATAGACTATCGACCACGATATGTTCATTTTTAGTAGTTTTGGCTACTATTTTTTCGTCGAGTTTCTTATCGATTTCAGGATTATTTTCGACATATTGAGAGAATTCCTCGAGCGACATCCCCTTTTGCTGTGCTAAGCTTCGGAATGCATCTCCTGTTGAATAATGCTTGAGATTCAACTTTTCAGCTATAGATTCACCCACACTCGACTTTCCCGTTCCATGAAGCCCCGAGATTGCAATTTTTACCATTATATAATAGAAAGAATTTAAAATAAATTTAATATCTTTCCAAAGGGATTTTTTCCTTAGGGAAAAAGAGATTATTGGAAAAATCTATTTATCTATTTAAGAGGAATGCAATATTTTATAACTTAAAATGAAGTAACTAGCCCTCTCTTACTTGTTCTTGAATTATTTGCTTTAGGCAAGTCGCACAGTATCTTCCGCTCTCAATTCTGGTGGCCCTTCGTGATGTTTTATTCGTTTTTTTCATTTCCGAAGGCCTAAGGCGGGGTACTGACTGTAGAGGTGTCTTACAAATTGCACATTCTGCCCTAGATGGCTTTTCACGCCAATAATGCTTTACATTTTTATTCCCTGGCGTTCTTACATGCTTTCTTTTTTGGGACTTTGATCTAAGACCTGGACGGGGCATCTTAATCGCTATGAATATATTATTCTATGAGTAAATTATGTTTTATATTTGTTAAAATACATATATCTTAATTAAATTAACTAATCATATAGAATAGAGTTTTAGCCGCTATTATTTAAATGACAGATCCGAGCAATGTAGGTCTTAACAGATAGAAGATAAATCCTGCCAGAACGCTAATGATAATAGATGAAACTAAGACCTTCCATGTTCCTGAATTTGATAACTCCCGAATACAGATTGAAACCAAATAAGGTACCCAGATTGCTAACGTAAGAAAGTCGATTAAATGCACGATTTTCCATACCAGCATATCGGAACTGACAAGCATAGAAATGGTTGTAGAGGTCACACCACTGGCTACAGACACGTTTGGCAGCATAATGAATAATAATAGCGCTTTCACGAGATTAACAACCAAATAGGGTGCGAATGCCGATAGCATCATCTCTTTTCTATAGGCTCTTTGGGTCTGAAGGAGTACCCCACCCCTATAAATACTAAAGGGGCTTAAATCTTTCTCGTCGAAACTTTTTCCTCCTTCGCCGCCTCCCAAACCAAATCTCTGCTCTAATCGCTCACTATAATTTACAGCGTAATCTGCGCCCTTCGTATAGAGTTTTATTAGGATACTAAAAAAGATATTTTGAAATATATATCCAAACAGAAAGAAAAACAAAAAAAACAGGAAGCCGCTTAATAATTTTAAAAGATTGCCCACCATGCCCCCAAAAGAGACAAGAGAAGATCCAAAAGTAATATGGGAATAAATCGCTAAGCCTATTAACCCCCAAGCAAGAGAACTAAATAATAGAATGCGCTTTCCTGGGCTCTCTTGCCTTTTGTGGTTTATGTCCCACATTGCAAGAGGAGGATTAATGAAGAGATACATTAATTTTTTATAGAAAGAAAATGGAGCATACCATTCTCGCTCTATTCTTTGAAAAATTGGCGTCTGCTCAATAAATTCTACCCGTAATCGCTTCCCACAAAATGCGCAACTGTATGAATCGCTTCGCACTTCATTTCCACATCTTGGGCACCTCTGGGTCGCTGTTGTTGAAGACATATCGATTTAAAATCTTATTGAAGAGTATTTTATGATATTATATGAATTATAGTTATTTAAAATTGTTGGGTTTATTTAAATTGAATTATCGAAAAATTTTTATGGTCTTTTATGGCATATTCTCGATCTTTAAACCGAGAGATCAATTCCAAATTAGTTCGAGCATGGCTTGTAACTTCCAAAACCTTAATAGCAGAGGGAGCCTCAATATAGCCCAGCAATGGGATGATTTGGTCGCTTAAATATCTATCGACGGGGATTTCTTGCTGTATATATCGAATAATTCTCTCAGCTGCCAATCTCCCTACTCGCTCCGAGGGAGTCCCCTTTTCTCCAATGACCGTCCCGCTGGAAATGATCTGTCCGGTATCTGATTGAGCCCACAATGAAAGCCCTACCCCAGTGCTTGGAGAATCTACATATTCATATGCTATATTCGAACTAATTGCTAATTCTTGTTGAATTTTTCGTTCCGCCGACTTTTTAATTCTCTCACACACATGCGCATTAGCAAGGTTTTTTGTGCATACAATTTTACCTTCAATGAGAGATATATTTCCCAGTTTCGTAAGATCTAAAGGTTTCAATCCTTTTTTAGGCGGATATATTTTACATCTTGTGAAAGCACCTCCCTTTGGATAGAAACCATATTTATCGATCGCTAAATCAATCCTGAAATCCGCTTGTTTGAATATTTCGTAGGTGACATTATCCAAATAATTCAACCCGGGTGCCCACTTCCCAATTGTCCCTCCACCTTTTAAGGTGATCTCGACCGTTTCAAGCCCGCTGGAACCCAAGCATGCAATTTGAAGTGGCTGCAATAATAATCCTACGCTAGCGGCAGTTCTTATATCCACATCTATGTATTTTCTTAAGCGATTAGTACTTGGAATAAATGAAATTTCTTGGGTTCCTACCTCGCATTTACTAAGCGTTCCATTAGTGAGTCGGGCAAGTGTTTCTAAGCCCAATAGGTGTTGTAATCTGAGGCCTGGAGTTGACCTATTTGCCCTAATATTATAAACCCTAATCGGCTGATTGAACAATACCGAATAACCTGCGCTTAACCGGAGGATAGCCCCACCACCTTCCCCAAAGGAGCCATCGATTTCTAATAGTTCTCCATTAGTCATTTTGCTCACCCTTTTTAGATAACTTCTGAATCCGTTCAACCCCATTAAATTGAGAGAGAAGCCCAAATACCTCCTCGGGAACAAGGGATCTCCACTGGTCATTTCCTTCTTTGATTAATTTCCTAATATTGGTTCCACTATACTTTTTTTTATCTTTATACACCTTAATCTTGTCTACAACATCATATCCTTCCTTCTTAAATAACTCCCGAACCCAATCGCTCCCAAATACGATATCAAACGATCCCACAATAGAAGCAACATGATCAACCCATTTATTCGCATTGAAAATATCTGGAATATAATAGATAGTAAACATACCATCATCTATCCCATTGGAGAGCAATGTGGTCTTGATGAATCCCCTCCTTTCTTTCTTAGTAAAAGGATTGTTAAAAGTGTGATCTAACTGAGAACTGCCTATAGCAATCTTTAAATAATCATATTCTTCATAAATCTTCAGAATTACATACAAATGACCGAGGTGGAATGGTTGAAAACGCCCGATAAATAAAGCCGTGTTTTTTTCCGCTCCCTCCGAACCGGTTTTTTGACTATTCTGAAAGAGGCTTTTTAAATCATAATCCAAAAGCTCCTTCCAAATTTCCTTGGAATAATCGACGGCGTCTTCATGTTCTATTATTTCGGTTAGCTCTGCTCGTGAGTAGAATTTACTCTCTTGAATGGTTAATTCTTCCGGGTTTGGACGTAATTCAATATTGTAATCCACGGATCCGATAAATAAATATGCAACCTCTGGGGTATATTGGTCCTTTTCAATTTTAAATCCGTAAAAGTTTAATTGGTTCACATATTCCTCTTTTATTCCAAATTCCTCTTCAAGCTCACGATAGGCATTACTTTTTATTTTTTCCAAATCCATGTTTTCATCAAAGATAACATGACCGCTAGCGGTGTCTGTGAAATACCCGGGATATTCCTTTTTATTGGGCCCTCTCTTTTGAACGAGGAATAAGATCTCATTGTCAGGTGATTCCGCTACTAAAAAGATCCTTACGATTAAATGGGGAATTCCTTCATCATGGGCTTTCTTTCGCTTCATTGGAAAGATATACTTTGAAATCTGCCCCGATTGGAGGAATTTGAGATGTTTTCTCTCAATACACGCTAATATTTCATCTTTCATTTGCTCCCTACCTATAAGTTAATTTGTACTACATCGCCAGTCGAGATGTTAAGCTCTTCTGAAGCATTACCCTGATTTATAGAGATCTCAAGGAAACTCGTCGATCCTTCAGTAAAAACCAATGATTTTTCTGGAACAGTTCCAAAATGAGAAACAAATAATCCCCTAAACAGTCTATTATTAGCCGATATAGTAAGCTCTTGTCGTTTAAAAAGATGAATTTCAGACCCAAGGATCTGATGTCCCTTCAGTTTTATATTAGTGGTCAAATTTCCAAAGTTATCAACATATTGAATCGTACAAGTACATTTTCTTTCCATCTCATCAAGTTCATAGGAGATCGGATGGGTTTTTAACTGATCATGATCAATTCGATGACCTATCTTGTCTAACGAAACCCCTAAAGCTATAGAAGCCCCAATTGGTCCCATAATATCGCGTCCATGAAAAGTGTTCGAAACAGGTTTATGATAATAATCCTCGTTATCAATCACGAAACAATCCGTAATATTAGACTCTAAAGCTCGGGAAAAGATACCGTTATCTGGACCCACGAAATAATATGGTTCGTCTGTCCTTATCGCAACAATATCCCGTCCGCTCCCGACACCAGGGTCAATGACTACAATAAATACAGTCCCTTCCGGAAAATACTTGTAGGTTGACATTAAAAGATATGAGGCCTCTACTATAGAATAGGATTTCACAGAATGGGATATATCTATGATTATTGCTCGAGGATTAACCTTGGTAATAACTCCCTTCATTGAGGCCACATAATGAGATCCTCTCATCCCAAAGTCGGTTAAAAGTCCAATATAGGAATCCATTTTAAAAAAATTAAAAATTAAAAGAATAATTTTATTCTATTTTTTTACTTTTTGGAGATAAGTCGAGATGTTCTCGACAATCGTTAAGAGCTGAGCATAATAGAGATTATCACTGACAACTTTCTCTGCGTCCTTAATTCTATCAACAGAATTTTTTGCATCCTCGAAATATTGTTGTATTTTCGTTTCATCCCAAATATCTTCAACCTTGGCATTGATTTCCTTTGCGAGCTCTGAAATAGAACTGTTGGATTGGACTCTAAATTGTTTCAACGCCTCTATAATCAGCCGAACATTTTCCGTAAGGGAAGCAGTTTCTTTTTCCAAGTTCTTATTTAATTTACCGAGCGAATCCTCAATATTATTAATCTGGGCAATTGTTCCGTCTAGATTTTCTGTGATCTGTTCAATCTTATTTACTATATCTGTAATAAACTCATCCATATCGTTTGGCATTTATATCATCTCTTTTATTTTATTATTCATTTTCCTCTTCAATTCCCAATTTCTCTTTCTTTAAAATCTTAACCGATTCTATTGCTTCGGATAATAATAATCC
>CAZDJH010000276.1:0-5989 GCA_964505645.1 uncultured archaeon
TATTGTAATATACTAAAATAATAATAATTATTTTTTTTAATATTATCTATTAAAAAAGAATTATAGATATTAAAATCTATTTTAAATAAATCATTTACCATTATAAAAATAAAGCAAAAAAAATCCCATACGATACGATTTTATGCCTTCAAGTCAAATCCTTATTTGTTTGGACACCTCACGGTCGATGTTTCGCAGCGATTATAGCCCTTCGCGGATTGTAAATGCCGTAAATGCCATAGGTTTATTACTATCCTCTGTAGAAAAGCAAGACGCATCTAGCTCATTTGCTTTGGTTACTTTTAATGATACCATAGAAAGAAAAAATGATTTTACCCGGTCAAAAGAAGAGATTATTGAATCTATAAGTAATTCTGCGATTGGGGGAGCAAGCGCTTTGGGAGAAGCGTTGGGTGTATCGATAAAAACGATTATAAACGAGTTGCGAAAGATTTCCAAGCAGATTCCACGGATCCTCTTGATTTCCGATGGAAATGCTACGAGTTCCGCTATCGACCCTCTAAAAATGGCGCAATTAGCAAAGCAATTGAATATAAAAATAGACGTGTTTCGGCTAGGAGAATCGAGTCATTTAAATATCCTAAAGCGTTTAGCCGATATTACGGGGGGGAAATATTATTATAATAATGACATTGAAACATTAAAGAGGTCTGCCGTGAATTATTTCAATTCCAGTTTCCAGCATAAATCATCTCCAGAGGATAATGAGATTAAAAACCCCCAGTTTTTAAGAAAAATTGCCGCGCCCTTACTGAGAGTCCAGGATCTTACAGGGGACCAGGAGCAAAGGCTTAAACAAATACGTGGAGTTGCCAACTTTAAGAAGTGTTCGATATGCTTTTCTGAAAAGGATCCAGTCACGAAGGGCTCATTCTATTTGACTGGTCGATTTTGCCCCAACTGCCAGACCCCATTTCACGTGCATTGCTTAGCGGGATGGGCAGATTCTCAAGGGGAAAGCCATCTAAAGCGTTCTGGGACTGTAAGGTGCCCCCATTGCTTCTATTTACTGAAGATTCCTTCGGAAGTAGTAAAAGCAAAGCGTTTAAAGGCGCTCACGACTCGTTCCCCCCGAGCAGAGGATGAGGAAACTTCAAGGAAGGAATTTAAGGCTGGAAAAACGGACCCAGAAAATTTGGGGCTCGAGGCTACTTACAACTCATGCCCCGTGTGTAATATGATATTCGAAAAGAGTGATACGATTATTAAGTGCGGTAATCCCGATTGCGGTGCCCTCTACCATGAGGATTGTTTTATGAAGTTAGAAAACAACATTTGTAAAAGCTGTGGGTTTGCACTTAAATTGCAGGAGAGTAATGATTAAATGGAATGCAAGGCAAAAATAAGATCTCAAATTTGAAGCGAAAAAATTATCATGTCTACTTATACCTATGATGATATCAATGTAGGAAGAGGCCATTTTAAGGTACCCCCGGTTTTAATTGGTACGATGTTTTATGATGGGCAAACCCTCGTGAACCGCGATAATCCCCAAAATTTTAACGTACAAAAGGCAAAAAAGCGAATTGAAAAGCAAAAAACGCTGGCAGCCAAATATAAACTGCCGGAAATGATTGAAATTTCGGCAAGCAGCCCCGAATCAATGAAAACCTACTTGGAATTTTACTTGAGCCACTATAAACCCCCGTTTGTCTTGGGTGGGACCTTCGAGGCGCGGAAAGCGGGAATTGAATACCTCAATACACAAGGATTAAAACCAACGGATTACATATATAACGCAATTTCGAACTTGAAAAATAAAGAGGAGAGGGCACTCCTCAAAAAAAATAGTATCGATACAGCGGTAATACTGATGTTGGGATCCAAGAATATGACCTCAACGCAGCGATATTCCTATCTCACGAAGAAAAATCAGCCTGGAGATGTAAGCTTACTCAAAGGTCTTAAAAGGTTGGGGGTTGAGAAAATCTGGGTAGATGGAGGTGTTATGAATTTAGAAAGCCTTGCCCATATATTAGAGACACAGAAGATCATAAGTCAATCGCTTAAATTACCCGTGGGCACAGCGCCGGGGTTATTTTTATTTAAATATTCCTCTCCACGCCTAAATATTAAATTTCATACACCCTATAGGCGGGCAAGTATCATGGCACTCGCAAGTTGGGTTTCCAACTTTATATTTTACGGAGCCATCGAAGATGCTACGGAATGTTTCGCATCCGTGTTCCAAGCCTATGAATTTAAGCAACTTTTACGGGAAAAAAATATTAGCCTTTTTGATTAAAATATATTACCTAAATAATTTTAACTATATAATATTTTCATATAAATGTAGGATAAATATGTTTGAAAATAATAAGCAAAATGAAGAATTGGAAATTGAAGCATTAAACCTAATTGATCAGGGTGATGATTTACTTGCCCAAGGGAACGGAAAGCAAGCCATCGATCTGTATGAGAAAGCAGCTCAAAAATATTTGGACCTTGGGAGTTACATTAAAATAGATGAATTATTTATAAAAATCTCATCAATCATTTCTAAATTCAAGAATAACATTCAAGCGTCCTATAGACTCAAATCCATCATAAGGAAGACAGAGGAATTAGATTTAAAAGAGATTTCGGGGAAGCTTTTGATCCAATTAGGAGATTTAGCATATAAAATGCGCGATTATGAGACCGCAGCACAGTCTTGGAAAAAGGCTTCGAACTATTTTGATAAATTGAATGTAGAAGACTTTTCGGCGCTTTCTGCAAAGATTTTAATAAAGGCAGGAGAAGCCTTTGAGAGGACTAGCACAAATCGTGACGAGGGTGAGCGCCTAATGATAAAGGGCGTTATGCGGATTAATGAAGTAGATAAAAAATATCGAGAAGAGGAAAAGCGTGCCATAAAGTTGCTCAATATGGAAGATTATAAAGCGGCTGCAGACAAATATTTAACAATCGCCCAATTTTTCCGAAAAGCTTACAATAATTTGGATGAATTGTCCGATAGCTCTGACAGTCCCCAGATTATTGAGAACGTAAAAAGTAGATTAATACACTTGAAAGCAGAATATATGCTCGTGGCCGCACTGAGCCTAAGAGCCTCTAAAAAAAAGGAATATAACACTCAAATCAAGGAATTGGGTCATAAAAGCCACGATCTCTTGAAAGAGGCAATTACCTTGTTAAAAAGCGTCTCCAAAAGTGCGATTCTCGATAAAGAAGATGTGTTGCGAATAACCTTTGATACAATGCTTCTTTCCATTGTGCAGGGCATGCTGGGGGAAAGTGATATCAATCCTATAGAGTTCTTACTGCATGAAATCGACAATAAGGAGGTTATGAAGAAGATCAAAAAAAGCGAGTTCTTTAGGTTAGCAGAACGGATTGAAAAGGTGGGCATTCTGGATTGCTTAAAAGACATTCAAGCGGTTTCCTTGGGGCACATGAATAAGGTGAAGGATATATTGGTGCCCCTCTTTTATTGATCCTTCTCTATTTCTTCAATTCTTAATCCATCCATGAAAGAAATTTAGATTATCAAATCTTTTTATAAAGGTTCTAAGAGTATTTAGGACCGATTATGAACAATTCTATTGAGTTCTCACTTTTCATATATGGATTATATTGGATTTAAATAGAATCTATAATTTAATTACCAAAAAAAATACTCAACTAATTATATTGATGATTTCAACCAAGATGGAACAAAGTCAATATGTAATTGAAACCGAAAACTTAACTAAGCACTATAATGGTATAAAAGCACTGGAGGATCTCAGCCTGAAAGTTCGGAAAAATCCGATTTTCGGATTCTTAGGACCTAACGGCGCCGGAAAGACGACAACCATCAAACTGTTATTAGGACTCATCCACCCCCACCTTAGGGCAAGGGAGCGTTTTTAATCATGATATTGAACGAGAAAGCCTTGAAATACTGCATCGGGTTGGGTATCTCCCACAGAATCCCCATTTTTATGAAAATATGACCGCCCGGAATATCTTAGACCTGTCCTTGAAGTTTTATATAATATCTTCTTCTATACCCAAAGTCACTTCTAATTCAAACAACCAAATTTGGTTCCTTTCGTGGTATACCGTAGATGAGAACAATGTTTACGATGTTTTGTTATACCTGATAAAAGAGAAATTTGCTAAGATATCAGAAGTATTGACATGGTTAAAACGCAATAAGATTACTAAAACTCAATATCATTTTAATAAGGAAAATTATGTAAACTATATTATCGGTCTAATTTTCTTCCTCTTATCATATCAAAGGTAACATCATCGTTTGTTTTTTCCCGCCACCGCTTTAATCTTGCTTTCATATCATCGAGTATATCTTTATATTCTTCATTATTGATTAAATTTGTAAGTTCCCAAGGATCCTCTTCTAAGTTATAGAGCTCATCCATATAGTTCTCATTCCAAATATACTTATAGCGATTAGTGACTATTGCTCTGCCAACTATAGTTGTAAAATGCCCATGAGTCTCAATGAAGAGGTCATCTCTCCATTTGACATCCTCTTCTTGTTTACATAAAGGCAATAAACTTTCCCCATCTCCAGGTACATTGAAGGATATACCCGCAATATCTAAAATGGTGGCAGCATAATCTATATTGCTTACTAATTTCCCGCATGTTTTAGGGGAGAACAAATTCGGACATCGGATTGTTAAGGGAACTCGAAGTACCTCTTGGGGCATATATGCATCTTTATCAAAATGCCCTCCATGACAAGCCACAGCATCACCATGATCTGCGGCCCAAATTACTACGGTATTATCTGCTAAACCCAATTCTTCTAGAGTGTCTAAGATCATACCTCCTGCCTCATCTATTAAAGTTTGCTCTGCGTAATTAATTGCTAATACTTTTTGCCATTCCGACCAAGGCATTGGATTAGGATGAATCAATTCTTTATTTTTAGTAAGAATATGACTAGTGTCTTTCTTATAAATCTCTGGTTTATCCTTTAAATCATCTCGGAAATTCGGATGTTCGGGAATTTTTGTAGGATCATATTTACCTACATATTCTTGGGGAGCAAAATAGGGTTCGTGAGGACCCCAAAAATCAACTCTCATATGAAATGGTTCTCCATTCTCATCTGTAGCTATTTCTCTTAGCTTATCACAAGCTAAGCTTGCTAGGAAATATGCTTCATGAGTCTCTTTTGGAGTTGTTAAGATTCCTGTTATATATTCCGAATGAACAGGAAAGTTTGGTTTATATAATTCTCCTTCTTTTATACCGAGATTCTCCGAAATCACATCTCGAAAATCTTTCTGTACCTTTACTTCAATAAAGGGTAAATCATTTTTTTTTAGATACTCTTCATACTCTTTAGTTATGTAAGGATTCCCATATCGAGGCATAGAAAATCCTTCACACCCAAAATCTAATGGAGAACCCTTTCCAGCATGCCATTTTCCAAAATAATAATTCTCATAGCCTGCTTCAGCTAATTTATCAAAATACACTTCATAACTATAGTCTTCATGGGCATCATTTTTAATTTCTCCATGCTTGTGTGGATAAACCCCCGTAAGAATCGTACGTCGGGCAGGGCCGCATAATGGGGATGCTGTATAGGAATGGGTAAATCGTACGCCTTCATTTGCAACGGAGTCAAAATTGGGCTTATGGATCTCTGGAGCATTTCCTAATCGCCCATGTCCGTAAAAGGCTTTATGATCTTCAAAAAGAAAGAGAATATTCGGTCTTTTAGATTTTTCTGATTTTTCACTCATATTTTTAATCTAAATCAATTCAATTTAAAATATATTCATTTAGAGATATATTAAAGAAAGTTTTAAGACTTTAATTATTATGGAATAACTAATTTAATAGATTTTTTGAATACTTCTAAGGTTCATTATGGAACTGCTTTCATAATAGAATTTGGATATAATAATATATACTTAGACAATTTAACTTATTTTGATAATAAGAAGAAGATTTAAAAAACTCTCTTCTGACTAAGTCAGCCATCCCTTAATAAGCTTTTTTA
>CAZDJH010000277.1:0-5983 GCA_964505645.1 uncultured archaeon
TTCAATCATAAACATAGATGATCAATATAATGCAAACCAAAAATTCATACAAAAAACTTAACATTTAATCCAAATTTTAATAAAAAATAATATAGAAAGCGATTAATATTTTAAATGTATTTTTTTTAGTCAAATATGATTTTATACTCTCTAATAATTTGTAAGTTAAATTATGTAAATATAAGGGAAATAAAAAACAATTCAATTGATAACAGGAAAGGATATGTTAGGTTGTCATCAATTTCTAAGTCTAAATAATCTAGTATACCCAATGTGAGCGCCCCAATTAAAGGAAGAATAAAAAATCCGATATTATTAAAAATAGAATATGCCTTTAAAACTAATAAGAGGATAAGCCCCGATAAGAATGCAGTAATAATACCAGCAATTACTCCGATATAAGTCTTTTTACTACTCTTTTTCCCTATAGGACGGATATTTTTCTTGCCAAACGTTCTCCCTATTAAATTAGAAGCCATATCACCACATACAGACATCATCATTGATGTTGAAATCACAATTGGACCCGTAGGCTGATATAATCCATAAAGGATAATAATAGAAAAGCATCCTATTGCCATTGAGATTTGAGGACCCAATCTCATAGATAATTCTTTCTTTCTTAATATTTTATTCACTGGCTTGAGGGGATACAATTCCGGTTTTAATATTCTAATGAAATCTGCGGTTAATAATCCTAATAAAGAAATCGCAACGAGGAAAATAACAAGATACTGATTAAATATCATATACTGGTTTCCATTTAAAAAAAGAGAATAAAAAAGGTTAGAAAATGCATCAGGTAAAAATTGTACTAAATACAAATTTAAATCTCTTATCAAGGACCCTAATGTAAAATAAAATAGAATGATACCTAAGACCACTAAATGGGCAAGCTTTCTGTAAATTTCATATCTTAGTGGTAATTCGTTAGTTGGTTGTTGAATTGCTTTTTCAGCTTGAATATCATTTCTTTTTAGGTTTTTCTTTTCTCGTTTTAGAAAAAGTGCAAAAACAAAAAGAAAGAGAGGAAAACACAGAAGAAGCAAAAAGTCAAAAGGAAATATGATAAATTGAATTTTATAATATTTAAATAGGTTCACCAAGATCAAGTTGATAGTGATTGAAGTCGTTAGTGTTAAAAACATCCCAAAGTTGTTTATAAAGGCTCCTTTAAGCCCATTTTTCTTTGCAATAATTGCTACATATAAAATTAAAAAACAATAAAGATAAAATATGAAAATAATAATTATAAGAGGTGGATTCAACACTTAAAGACACACAATTTTTGATATAAAAGAATTTTCATTAATATATTTTGAGATTATTAGCAAAAAATATCTCGTAAAATAAAGATTTTATTACTTGTAAAATATTAAGTAAAAAAAAATTAAGAGTAAACAATATTATCAAGATACACTAGGAACCCTCAGCCATAACATTTTCATTGGGCTTCAGTTGATGAAAAACCTAATTGCATTTAAACATCACATGCCATTTGAATTCAAGTCTAAATGATCACTAGTCTATTTTAATAATATTGAGAGTAAATTATTGAAATAAGATTAAAACTGAGATTCATCAATTTGTGGCATATCTGCGTCATTTATGGATTGCTGAATTTTTTCTTCCGAAAGTTCAAAGTTTACCAATTCTCCTTCCAAATATTCTTTATATGCCGAGGTATCGAAGAATCCATGACCGCTGAAATTGAATAAGATTGTCTTTTTTTCGCCGTTTTCTTTTGCCTTTAATGCTTGATCAATTGCTTCTTTTATTGCATGGTCCGTTTCCGGCGCAGGTAAAATTCCTTCAGTTTTAGCGAATAGCAGTCCCGCTTCAATTACTTCCTTTTGATGATGCATGCTCGCTTCTATTATATCATTCTCATAGAGATTTGAAACTATTGGAGCTATACCGTGATATCTCAACCCCCCTGCATGAATCGGACTCGGAATAAAGTTGTGGCCTAGTGTATGCATTTTCAAGATAGGGGCCTTTTTTGCAGTATCCCCATAATCCCATGTATATTTTCCCTTATTAACACTTGGACAAGCTGTGGGCTCAACACCTATAATTTGCACATTAGGCGAGACCCCTCGTATTTTATCCCGTGCATATGGAATCATCAAACCCGAAAAGTTAGAACCGCCCCCCATACAACCAATAACGATATCGGGGCATTCTATTCCAACTTTCTTTAATTGGAGTTGTGATTCTTGTCCAACAATCGTTTGGTGAAGGCATACGAAATTTACTACGCTTCCTAATGAATATCTGATCTTATCACTCCTTAAGCTATGTTCCACAGCCTCCGAGATCGCGAGACCTAAACTTCCTGGATGATTAGGGTCATTTTCATAGTATTTCCTCCCCGAATCAGTGAAATTTGAAGGAGAGGCGTGTATATCGGCACCATATGATTGAATTAAAATCTTTCTTCCTGGTTTTTGTTGGAAACTAATCCTTACCATATATACGGTGCATTTAATTTCAAACATAGAGCAACCGAAGGAGAGCCCAGAACCCCATTGTCCCGCCCCAGTTTCCGTTACAAGTTCATTAATCCCATCTTTCTTACAGAAATAGGCTTGGGCTAGAGCCGTATTTGGTTTATGGGAACCAGTTGGAGATACTGATTCATTCTTATAAAAAATCTTAATATCCTCTCCTTCTATTCCAATTTTCTTTTCCAAGTCTATTGCTCTATGAAGAGGTGTTGGCCTGTAGGTTCTAGCATAAATTTCCCTCAATTCCTTTGGAATAGGAATATTTGGCTCTTCCGATACTTCTTGAATAACACATTCCTTCGGGAAGATTGCAGCAGCCATTTCAAATGGCGCAGGTTTCCCATCCATGGGATTAATTAAGGGCGTCATCGGAGTTGGTAAATCCGGTAAAATATTTATCCATTCTTTAGGAATCTCACTAGGTTCCAGTAAGATCCTTGCTTTATAATTGTTAACCATTTTTAAACATCATTTTTTACTTTTTAATGCATGATTTGTTATATTATTGGAGTTCAATAACATTAACACAGATTAAAAAGAGTTCTTCTTACAAGAAAGGTTTGTAAAAAGTTAAAAATAGTAAAAAAAATCTGATTTAGACCAATGCAAAGGCGTTATCGCCAACGCCAAGCCCAACGCCAACCAAAATATTTTATAGTTGCCATTTTTGATACTAAATCATATTTAGAGTATACTTTAAAATATTAAACACAATTTAAAAATTTATTTTTTTTTAATAATTTAAACAATAGATCTACCTAATTTTTCATTAATCAAAAATTTTCATAATCTTTTTAGCAGCTACGCGCATGACACTTACAGTCTTCATTAGTGAATCAATTTTTGTTCCAGCACAAACAATAACTAACCTTTCTGCATTTGTGACTATAATATAACCGTCTTTACCTCGGACTATTACTTCATTTAATGATTCATGAAATAACTGCTCCATTGTTGAGCGCCCAGTCATTAATAGAGCAGAGGCAAGACCCGAGAACTGATCCCCATCTACATGGTATTCTGGTAGGGCTGAAAAGGCAATTTGATATCCTTCCCGAGAAACAAGAGCAAGTGCTTCGATGTCAGCATTAGATGTTATATATGTTATTTGTGGACTAATCTTTTCAATATCTTCCTTTGTAATGTGTAGGTCGGTTCCGAATTCCATCTTTTTATAGATAACCTTTCTAAAATTGTTCCATATCTAAATTTTTTTGTTTATTATAATTATGTAAGGGTATTAATTAAAAAAGTTTTGGTATATTAAAGTTAAATATTTTATTCTCCTATTTATATTAGTATTATAATTAAATGCGGGAATTAATTTAAAAAAATCTTTCAAAAATGATAACAACAAGAGAATCTATTAATTTCCAATATTCAATCGTTTTTGGTTATGGCTCTCCAAATAATGATATTATTGTTGGAGATGTCATTAGTCCTGGGTTTTTACCCAAAGTCCTCGTAAAGCAGCTTTCCAATGAGGTTATGCACTTTCTTATGCAATTTAATGCTATGCTGCGAGATTATACCGGATCGGAATTATTTTCTATTGAATTTGAATTGCTCAATATTGCGGATGATGGAGGGACAAGCATCTATCCAAAATCGATGGTATTAATGCCTGGCAATTACAAAGGGTGTGAAAGTCTATTATTGGCCATGAAACCCGAAAAAGGGGTACTTAATATCCACAAATCAAGTATGGCAATCAATGATATCAGTAAGTTGTATTTTGAATTGGAAGATTTTGTGAATCGGCCTGAGCTTAATAAGGAGGAAAGGGAAATATTATTCAATAGATTTGCTGAAAGATTCACAAAGAAGCTTTATGGAGACTTAGTTGAGAATAAGTGGAATAAAAAATTGATTGGAGTTTCAGATTCTCTTCCAACAGATTTCTTAACAGAATATGGAGAATTAAAATCTGAAATTGATATTTCTTGGCATAAAAGCCCTATTAAAATGGCGTTGTCCGAAATTAAATTTGGAAAATTTAAGACCCCTTTTGAGGGTAAAATGGGTATCGAACACACTAAATTTACAATAGCGGGGCCCAGTGCCAGATTTGTTGTGGAAAATACCTTAAAATTGGGGGCAAATCTTCTAAATTTAGCCAATACGGGAACTATAGATAAATTTCAAGATAGTGTTATAAAATATTTAATAGATAGAATTAAAAATGAGACGCTCTCAGATATTTCCGAAAAAAAGTCAGAAGAATGGCTTATTTCCAATTTAGACCGTTTTCTGAGCCTATTCAGTGAGGAAAAGGATAAGTATTTCAGTTTATGTGAAGATTTTATGGTAAGTGGAGAAAAGGGAGATCTTGAACATGTTTTAAATACTTTTGAGGAATTCATTCTAAAAAAAGCAAAGGAATTAAAAAAGACATACTTCGAAATTTGGAAGTTAACGAGGGCTTTTTTAAATCAAATAATATTGAGGAAAAAAAATCTAATTGCGAATGATTTAAGGTCAGGTATTTATTATTTTTCTGAAATCTTCAATAAAGGAATAAAAATAATTAAGAACACTTTACCAAAATTTTTATTAAGCCGAATACTGCGAAAACAAATTAATAATCTAATGAAAAACCTCAGAAATGAATTTAGTAAAGAAGAGAATGTAATCAAAGGGTTAGGAGAGAAATTTTTTACCGCTTTTCATGATTTTTTATTAAAAAATGTAAAAACTTATCTTCCATCGGTAAGAAAAATAGAGTTCAATCAGAAAATGCAACCAAACGGTTTTTTCTCATATATTATAGAAAATCTGGATAATTTTTTTGATAATATATCTGTAGAAATAGAGGATCTCTTAACTATTGCGGGGATAGATATTACCAAAAATAACGGGGATATTTCCTCTCTATTAGATAAATATAAAAAATTTCCAAAAGAAATTCATTTCCTTTTGAGTTATATCTTACGTTATTCAACAATGAATAGATTCCTAAAGGAAATGGCTCCCGAAGAGATTTCTAACCCTTCCACTTTTGCCAATAAGTTTCATAGATTCTTAGAGAAGCGGCTCGCGGGGATTCGTCTTACGTGTAAATCATACTTATTAGAATGGATTGAAGCTTACTCAAAATCTTTTTCGAAATTAACTGATGTTAATGAATGGACATTGATTGATGTATATAATGATTTTAAATCATATTTAGAAGAAAATGAAGCAAAATCCCAAGATCCACATGAATTTTTTCATTTATTAGACCATTTTTTGGCAAGGGAAGCAAAAGAGGAGCAAAAAGTTCCCCTTTTAAACCTACTAAATAGATATAAGTTTTATATGGATATTGTTACAGAATTTCCTAAATATTTAAGGGGAATAATCATTAGAGAGATTGAAAACTTAAATTATTCTTTCCAACAAACAAAACCTCTATCGCTTTTGAAGATAAATGAGGAGGAAAGCTTTTATAATTATATCCGGGAAACAGAATTAAAATATTTTTCAAAATTGAT
>CAZDJH010000278.1:0-5949 GCA_964505645.1 uncultured archaeon
TATTAGCCCATTAATCCTTTGAGAGTAACAAAAATAAATAATGATATATAGAAATATTGATAGTTTAGAGATCATCTTCATAAAGGGACTCTTCATATTATTATTGAGGATTAATGATTGAAACTGAGTTTGAATCTAAGGGAGCATCTAAAAATATCACGAGAGTCCCATGCTCTAAATGTAAAAGAGTCTTTAAAGTTGTTATTGAGCGAGAAGTAATAGAAAATGCCGAAATATTTCCGTTTCCAATAGTTTTAATGCATTACTCAGATGAGTCTGAAGACTCTAAAAGAGGTGTTCACACTTTAATAGCATATATCGATAAAAAGATGAACTGTAGGCATGTGTCTGTCTTAGATGGGAAACGAGTGTTTATTACACCATACATCCTTTATAATCCTAATTTAATTGTATTATCTTGCTCAAAAAATATATGAAGGTTATAAATAATAATAAACCCAATTTCAGTTGGTTTAAATTAAAAATTTGATATATAAAACAATAAATAAATGAATAATTGTAAATATCTTTAAAAATGTATTTGAAAATATTAATTGCGGGCGATGGTGCCACAGGGAAGACCACCATATCAAAAAAGTTAGCAGGGACATTAACAAACCAAGATGATTTAATAATGACTCCTGGTATTGATTTCCATACTCTCAAAATGTCCCAGAAAAATAGTAAAGCAGTGATTTGGGATTTGGGGGGGCAAGATCGCTTCAGACCCTTCCAAGGTACCTTTTTTAGCGCTTCTGATATCGTAATTTTAGTTTTTGACGTGAATTTTTTTGAAACGTTCTTAAATCTCGACGCTTGGCTTTCATTGGTCAATAGAGCAAAAGTATCACATGTATATCTAATAGGAAATAAAATAGACTTGGTGAACCGGGCGATAAAAAGAGAAGAAGCCGAACAATATGCAAAAAACCATAACTTAAAGTATTTTGAAATATCCGCGTTGGAAGATACTGGATTTGAAGAATTTAGAGAAGATCTATTGAAGAATGCCATGAAATATGCTCAGAAACATCAACAAAATCGGTGCGATGCCGGTGATTTTTTTTTAAAGAAAGAGCTGATTGAAGAGAGAATTTAAATTACTTATTTAGAATCCATTGGAATCTATTATGGCATCGCGGAGAAATCTAAGCCTTAATTAATCCGCATAGATTATGCTCTTTTCCACCATAAATTCGGGTTGATAAGATTGTTTGGCCTTTCGCAATCCGGAAATGCCCAAGTCTCGCTCTCGGGTAATATATTTAGTATCTTCACGGCAAAAATATTTTAAGAATAAGTCATTGATTGTTTGATATGTCCCCTCGTAGTGAATATGGGCTTTCTCCAGAGGGATAACGCCAGTGTCCTTATTCTTTTGAAATTCACTATAGTCTTTTCAGTAAGATATTATTTAAGAATTAGTGTGATTCCGCGTAATCCTCAACGAGAGAGACAATATCATCCTTTTTAGATCCTGTGGGAATATCTATATTGTTTTCTTTGCAATACTTACGTAATTTAGAGACGGTCCAATAGCTAAATTTATACTTTGGTCTTATATCCTTTTTCTCACTCACTTTAGGTTCTTTTAACTCTTTTAACTCTTCTAACTCTTCTAACACTTTTAACTCTTCTAACACTTCAATGGCTGCTACTTTATTTATTTCTGTATCGATATGCAATCTGAAGCAGTAATTTTTAAGTTCAATAATTTTTCTCGGAAATTTAGTAATCGGTTCCCATTCTTCTTCTTTAATGTCTTTATTAAAGACACGAGCCTTTTTTTCGACAATTCCGTATAGATCTGAAGTCCCGATAATAATATGTTTCCGTTTGTAGTCGGAGGAAACATCTCCTTCTAATATAGATTTTAATATTTCCTTATTATTAATCCTCTTTAAATCATTTATTTGTTTTCCCTTTTCTTGAATCTTTTTACCGTTGCGAGGATATGTTACCTTTTGTGTAATAGGAGGAACATTCATAGGGGATATTCTGGAAGGACGAGGGGATAATTGTCGAGAAGTCGGCTTCAAATATTTTTCCTTTTGCGATTGATGGATTTTTTTCCTTCTTTTCAGTAATTCTTCTTTTTCAAGGCTTTTAAGATTGAAATGATCCAGAAATTCCTGAAGTTCATCGCCTTGATCTATGGAGACAACCTTACACCGGTGAAAATTACCTTTTTGTGTTAATTCTTTTTGTAAGTTCGAAGCCACCCTGGAGGCGATGAATTTCCTTCTTACCGAAGAGGCAATTCCTTTCCAGATATAAATCCTCCGAATACTTTCCTTTACAATTAAAACAACTTCCGCATCGGTTAATATGGGAGAACCATTATTTTTTGAAAAACGTTCTTCTGTAATATCGATACGTTCTTTATCCCCTGTATCCTTTAGCTTAAATACCATAAAGTTAGCTAAATCTTGAACCATATATATTCTATAGATTATATACATTTAAATATTGATCTATCATCGCACTTAAAAGAGAAACATTATAGTAATAAGTGATTCAGATTTATCATGTTCCTAATCGGGAAATATAAAAAAAAGAGTAATTTAAATTTGCTAAACCTTTACAACCCAGCCAAAATGGTCTTCGATCTCCTTTCTCTGGATACCGGTTAGGAGGTCGTAAAGCTTTTTCGTTGTTTCGCCCGGTTCGCCATTATTAAATACGCGCTTTTTATTATCAGTATGGACTGAACCGATAGGAGTAATAACAGCAGCAGTTCCGCTACAAAATGCTTCGCTACATGTTTCTTCAAATAATTCCTTATATGAGATATCTCGTTCTTCAATTTTCATATCAAGTTTTTCTTCGGCAAGTTTTAAAAGCGACTTTCTAGTAATACCCGGTAAAATTGTTCCCTTTAATTTTGGTGTCACAAGCTTTCCATCAATTACGGCAAAGAAGTTCGCTGTCCCAACCTCTTCTATATATTCCATATTGGGAGCATCTAAGTAAATAATTTGGGCGAATCCTTTTGCTTTTGTTTCCTTTGCATGTTTCATGGTTCCCGCATAATTGCAACAAGTCTTTGCGGACCCTGTACTACCTGGAGATGCCCTTGTATATTTTTTTGAGATCTCCAAGTCTATTGCTTTAAAGCCCTCGGGGAAGTATGGGCCTACTGGAACTGTAAAGATAATGAATTTATATTTGTCCGCTGGGGCAACACCGAGTACTGGACCAACTCCAATTAATAAGGGTCGAATATAGAGCGCACCTTCACTATCGTAGGGAGGAACATACTCTTTATTTGCTCTCACAACCCGTTTTACCGCCTCTACATACTGTTGTTCATCATAAGGGGGCATTAATAATTGTTTTGCACTCTTAACAAGGCGTTTGGCATTTTGGGCTGGTCGAAAGAGTACTATATCACCATTTTTCGCTTCTAAAGCCTTCATCCCCTCAAATATTCCTTGTCCATAGTTCAATACGGCTGCAGCTGGAGATATCTCAAAAGAACCAAAAGGCATCATTTTTCCGTCGCTCCATGAACCGTCCTCATAATCAGCAATGTACATCTCTTTTGTCTCTATGAATTCAAATCCCAGGTTATAAAAATCGATTTCTTCGGGTTTCATTTTTTTATCACATTTAATTCCATATCTAGTTAGAAATATTATATGAATTATCCATTAAAATCTTTTTTCCCTCTTCTTTGCTTTATCCTTTATTTTCTATTCCATTCCCATCGATGCCTTATCTAAGAGGAACTATACATATTAAAATCACAAAATTAAAATGGAATTGAAGATTTTATCATTTAGAGATTTTCATAAAGAAGTAGTAAATATAATTCATAATGAGAGCTTAATTAGGATTTACGGATTATATTCATGTTCTGCTCTATTTTTTTCATTTGCCAGAGTCGCTTAGTGGCTGAGCGTCAGCCTGCAGAGTTGATGACGGGGGTTCAATCGATGGGAAACTTTTTCCCGGCGGAACAAGTCCCTCCTCTGGCTCTTCGTATTATTCAGATTAATTATGATTATTTTTGTTTCTCCCACTTCTTCAAATACATGACTTCTGAGAGCGTCGATCCCCGCTTGATCTCTTCACGGATCCGGTTTTCTTTCTCATAGACATCGATTGCTCTATTCGCCATCTCTTGCGCTTTTTCCTTCGGGATCACAACAACTCCCGAATCATCACCTACGATCCAATCCCCTGGGTTTACCCGTTTTCCCGCACATTCAATACTCACATTAATCTCTCCTAGCCCACGAGGTTCACCCGCAGTAGGGGTAAAATGCCTGGCAAAAAGAGGGAACTTAATATTTCTAATATCATCAATATCTCTTGCAGCACCATCAATTACCACCCCTGCAACTCCTTTCGTTTTGCAGCTCCACGAGGCGAGTTCTCCCCACACAGCATCTTTTCCCTCACACGCATCGATTACAATTACATCTCCTTCTTCAGCTTCTTCAATTGCTTCCACCGGTTTACTCCAATCCCCGTTGTATGCTCTCACCGTCACAGCAGGTCCCGCAAACTTCAAGGGGTGCCCTTCCGTACCGTTCCATACGGGCTTTAATCCCTGCATTTCACCCTCTCTATGCATTGCGTCCGAGATGTTAGGGCAAGAAACCTTCATAAGCGCATCGCGGATGTGTTGCTCGTCGTATTTTTTAAATAAATCCGTAGAGACGGGCTCTGCCGAGGAAATTGCTCTTACAATCTTTTGAGCCGTTTCTTTTGGGCTTTTTGATTTATACAGTGCGCCCCCAACTATAATCACATCCACACCTATTGCTTTGGCCTTAGCAGCGGTTTCACTATTAATTCCCCCTGCGATAGCTAACCACGTAGTTGGTTTTAAGTTATTCCTTAACTTTTCGGCCACTTCTAACGTTTTCTCGCCTCCATAAATGGTTTGCTGGTCGATACCCACATGGGAACATATCATATCCGCCCCCAATTCCTCCAATTCCAGCGCCCTCTCCACCAATCGTTCAGGGGGAATATCAATTGTATCACAACCTAGCATAACACCGTACTTTCGGGCGGCCTCAATTGCTTCTGTTACCGATGCATCATCGCTTCCACCCAACATTAAAACCACATCTGCTCCTGATTTTGCAGCGATCTCAATTTCTATGGCCCCACCATCCACGGTCTTCATATCGGCTACTATCGTGTGGTTGGGAAACCTTTTATGAAGACTCCTTATTATATCCATGCCTTCTGCCTTTATCAATGGGGTTCCCGCCTCTATCCATTCTACACCTCCTTCAATCGCCTCTTCCGCAATCTGAAGGGCACGATGGGTATTTACTAAATCAAGCGCGATTTGCAGATACGGGTGATCTTTTCTTTTCCTCATTTTATACCAACAATCTTATAATTTACCTTGCGTTCCTATTGAAAAAATTATAACTTATTCATGCTCAAATAATTTAAGAATAAAAATAAACCTTATAGTTTTCTGCCTATTTTTAAGAGAATTTGTGTAATAAAAATACAAAACTACCTCTGCTCTCTTAAACAATTTAAAAAAAGATATTAACCCACTTTTTGCTTAATTTTTTATAACTAAACTTATATAACTATCTTAAGTTATTGGAAAGATAAATTAATGATAGACACAAAACGCTACTTTATCTGGAAAAAATTAAAATTTTAATAATTGTTATATTATATAGTAAATATTTTATAATTAGAATTTTTGTTAATAAAATTTGCTTATAACCTACAGAAAAATGAAGGAAATTGGCTGATATTAAATGTCTGAAGAATATGATTACTTGTTTAAAAGTATCGTTGTGGGGAAAAATCAAACTTAAAATTCTAAAGGTTATAATATTATAGCCTTTTTAGCCTTTTCTTCCTAAAGTGAAGAAAGCTAAATGATCCTTTAACACACATATACCTACCCCTTTTTCTTTGGAATTACCTTTGAGAGATAAATGCTATTCCTCATCTCTTCGG
>CAZDJH010000279.1:0-5877 GCA_964505645.1 uncultured archaeon
AAGTTAGAATTACAAAAATATTTTATGTATTTATTTTTGACACGAAAAATTTCTATTAAATAATTATAATGGATTTCAGGTCTTTATTTTTTTGGTAGTTCAATTTAAGTAAGATAAATCATTCTTACACATGAAGTACAATATAAATGGAAGTGAATTATTATCCCAAAAATCTGTAAATGGTATTATTGCTGTCCAATCAAATATTATACTGACCGAGGTAAGTTGGATGAGAGATGGGTTGAAGAATATTGCTTAGTTGGGAATAAGGATTGTATAAGATATCAAATGGAGGAGAGTGGCAAGTTTCATCCCGATAATATGCTCCCGAATGGTGAAATTAAAAAAGACCTAAAATGAAAAGGTATCTCCAACGCATACTTTATGATAATGTTCGGGAAACTTCTTCTTAATTGCTCCTACATGTTGCGTACAATGGCACGCACCAATAAATTCAATCCCTTGGAGGTAGGAATATCTTCTGAAACCATGAAAACCCCCTATTACTGCCTTTACATCACCCATATCCCTTGCTTTTACGATGAAGTTTTCCAAACCGGGATGCGTGCAGCCAACAAGAATTATGAGCTTTTCTTCCCTTGTTTTGCAAAAGAGGGCTTGTTCTTTAATAGAACCTCCAAGTTGACCAGATAAGAATATGGAATCATCAATCTCTTTTGCCTCAGAATACAAGTATGCCTCGGCGTGGGGGAATTTTCGTTCGTAACTTTGTAAGCCATTTGGAACGTATAATTTAAGATTCGGATTTTCATTATAGAACCCAGAAAGCCCCCCGGTATGATCAAAATGATTATGAGAAAGGATTACTTTTTTAATCTGTGAAATTTCTATACCAAATTCTCTAATATTATGAATTAAAACATCACTATTCCCCCCAGTATCAAATAGCAAATAATTATCGTTAAGATTGTTATGAACTAAAGCAGAAAAGCCAAAACCCGTTCTAAAACCTTCATTAACACATTTATTATCGAATAGAATGGAAATTTTAAAAGAATCTTGAGCGCTCATTTTTTTATCGTGAAGTTTTTAATTTTTAATATGAATAATTATTCACGATTTTTAACTTTTAGCTTTCTCAATTAGAAAGAGAGGGTTTTCTCATAAATTATTTCTCGATTCCTCCAACAATACATGGAAATTTTTGACTATGTTTTCCAAGTTTGAGAAGCTGGGAATATTATTTTGACTCAATTTTTTTGAGACATATTTGATTTCCTTATGTTCTCCGATTAAAAAGAAGAAGACTGGCTTTGAATAATTTTTTATGATTTTAATAAGGACATCAACATTGCTCATCGCTCTAAATTGTCTTGAACAGAACATCATATTAATAAGACCCTCAACTTTTGGTTCGGATAATACCGCCTTGAATGCCGACCGTACCACATCATTTGGATTACTCTTGGTGGTCATGGCTTTTTCCATAGCTGGCCAGATATCGACCAGAGCAAAGCGGTTTGGGGGCATCCAAGTTGGGAAGATTTCTTCCAAGATTGAAAATGATTCCTCGCTCAACGAGGGGATTTTAAAGCCGTATTTCACCGTTAAATCGGATAATATGGTCCCAGCACCGCCCGATCCAACGATTATGGACAAGCCCCCATCTTCGGGCAGCCTTTTATCTGATTTATAAATCATTGAAAATGTCCTTGCAAATTCAAATAATTCAAAAAAGCTATTCGCTTGTATTACCGCTGCTTGTTTCATTAACGCTCTGGTTAAGGTCTCATTTTCTGATATTGCTGCAGTATGGCTGAGCGTTGCTTGTTGTCCTTGAGAGGTTAATCCCCCTTTTAGTAATACAATTGTTTTTTTCGGTTGTTTTTTTGCCTGTCTGCATAATTCTATAAATTTTCTCGGGCTTTTAAATGATTCAAGATATATTGCAACGACATTTACCGTATCATCTTTTAGGAAATAGTCCAAAAACTCGATTTCGCTAAGGTCCATCTTATTTCCGATTGAGCAAGAATACCTAAATCCTAGTTCAGGATATTTTTCCATGATATAAGTGAAGTAACCGCCGTTAAGCATCCCCGATTGGCTGAGTACGGCAATATTTCCTCGCTTGTACTCGTTGAAGACTAAAAAAGATGAGAAGAACCCACCTTTATTTTCAGAATCACTATCTGAATCAATCGTGGTTAGTCCCATACAGTTAGGTCCAACAACGCGAATCTTAGAAAAATTATCTGTAATTTCTACGATTTTTTCCTTTAATTTTTGTCCCTCAATCCCTATTTCTTCAAATCCGGAGGCTTCAATAATGGCGCTCTTCACGTTTTTTTCAATACAATCTCGTAAAAGTCCGGGAATAAGGTGATTTGGTACATAAAAGATTGCAGTATCCACCTCTCCTTCGATGTCCTTTATATTACTCCTAAATTCCAGACCCATCACTCGCTCTCCACTCGAATTGGGATTGATAGGATATATATCTCCTTTATAATTATTATCTACAAGGTTTTTCAGAATCCTATACCCCCCCTTTACCGGATTCTTTGAGGCTCCGACAAGTGCAACGGATTTAGGATGTAATAAGGTATTAATTATGCTTCTATCGTTCATTTTTAATCATAATTGAAGAATTAATCTATATATATAAAACAATAATCCAAAAAAAGAGGTTCTATTTTAAACCTTATTTGTTATACTAAGAGATACAAAAATTAGATCTATTTTAAAAAAAAGAAGTATTTTTCTTGACCATTTTCTCAGGTCTTTTATATTTTTTAATGCGTTGCTTTTATAATCGTCAATAATTTTTTTATTTTTTTCGCTTTTGGAGTATTGCTTGTGCCGAGCTTATTATGAATTGACATAACCTGTTCAAGATATTTTACTACCTCGGGATAGTTATCTTGGAATACATATGTCTTCGCGATATCGACTAAATGAAGTATTTTATCCGAGGGTTCATTTAATTGCTCTGAAAATCCAAGCGCCTTTGTAAACCATTTGCGTGCTTCGGAATAGTTCTTTAGACCATTATAAGCTAAACCAATATTGTGATTTAAAACCGCCTTTCCAAAAAGCTCGTCCATCGGTTCTAAAATCTTTAATCCTTTCTCATATTGCTTCAATGCCTCTTTATAATTAATCCTATGGTATTAAGACGCATAGCCTCTTTTTTATCCATTTTATTAACCAAATTCTTTTTAAATAACCATTTGAATAGTATTTAATAAGTTATATCTTTCCCGGCTACTCATAAATCTTAAGTAAAAATAATGTCTTTTTAAATTATCCTTAAATATGTTATATGAATAGATTTTTTAAAATAATAATAAACGGCAAACTATGGAAAATCGCAAAAATCTTAACCCGCTTAGCTATGAGATTCATCTAAATATTGACCTGCATAGCGATAATTTCGAAGGGTATGCCACAGCCTTATTAGAGATTCGGCGAGAGAGTGCTAAAATCGTATTAAATATTGATGAACTTGAAGTTCAAAATTGCATGCTCTTAAATGAAAAAAAAGAGATTCCGTGTTCATTTGAAGAACACCAAGAAAAGAAGGAGCTTTTAGTTCAATTACCAGAGAAGTTGAAAGGTCAAGTTAATTTGAAAGTGAATTATAAGGGTAAATACCACTCCGACCTTTTAGGCATGTATAAGAGTAAATATGAGTATAAAGGAAAAGAAGAATGCATGATCTCAACACAGTTAGAAGAGATTTATGCGAGAAGAGTATTTCCTTGTGTAGATCATCCGTCAAAGAAAGCCCAATTTAAAATCGAGTTGATTATAGATAAAGATTTGAACGCAATCTCAAATACAGCAATAGAACAGAGAGAGGCATTGGGGAACGGTAGGGAGCGGGTCTCCTTTAAGTGTACCCCAAAGATGTGCACTTATTTATTATATATTGGTGTTGGAAACCTTGAAATTAAAGAAAAGAAGGATTCTCATCTGGTCAGAATCATAGCAACACCAGGGAAAGCAAAATACGGGGATTTAGCTCTAGATATCGCCTTAAAATCCCTTAAATATTGTGAAACTTTTACATCGCAAAAATATCCGCTGCAAAAATGTGATCTCATTGCCGTTCCGGACTTCCCATTTGGAGCCATGGAAAATTGGGGAGCAATCACCTTTCGAGAGAATATGCTATTAGTATATCCCGATAAAACCTCCCAACTAGGAATCTTTAATATTGCAAGCGTTGTAGCCCATGAAATCAGCCACTTTTGGTTCGGCAATCTGGTCAGTCCAATGGATTGGAAGTATATCTGGCTCAATGAGTCCTTTGCCTCATATTTCACTTATGTTATCCCTCACAACTATCATCCAGATTGGCATTCGTGGGAGCATTTTGTTGTTCAATACTATGACAGTTCTTTAGAGCGCGATGGTCTAATCAACACTTATCCCGTGGAGTTAGAAGATGAGGAAGGGGCATTTATTACTCCTGCGAAGGTAGGAATAGTTTATAATAAAGGAGCAACGATCTTGAGGATGATGATAGATTATTTAGGACAGGAAAACTTCAAGCGGGGTGTAAGCGAGTTCATGGAAGAATTTAAATACGCCAATGCAGTTAGTAAAGATTATTGGGATGGTCTAGAAAGGGGAAGTGGGGAACCGATTAAGAGTTTTGCTGATAGTTGGGTTCATCAGTCGGGATATCCTATTATAAGCGTAAAAGCAGAAGTTGCACACTTGAAAGTTGAACAAGAACATTTTACTTATCTACCTCAAGAGACTGATAAATTATGGTTTATTCCCGTTAGAGTAAAGATTTTCAAAAAGGATGGGAAATCAAAGCAAATCAGTTTTAATTTCAGTTCAAAAACGCATAAAGTAGGTATAACCGAGAATTATGAAGCAATAAAAGTGAACATCAAGCAGAGGGGTTTCTATCGGGTGATTTATCAGGAGTCCATGCTCGAGAACTTGGGGAGATTGATTAGTAGACAAATATTGAATCCAATTGATCGATACGGAATAGAAAACGACTTATTTGCCTTAGTAAAGAAGGGAAAGCGAGATTTAAGCTATTACTTGTCCTATCTTGAATCCTACTATTTGAATGAGAGGGATTACTTACCATTAGTTAGTATATTCTCCCATTTAAAATATATATGGCTTCTTAGAGACTCGGAAAAATCAAAGGTTAAGGAAATAGGAGGGCAGATTATTGGAAGATTTTTCAGAAAACAGGGCACGGAACCGAAAGAAGGCGAGGAAATGAGAACATCTATACTAAGAAATCATCTCTTATGGTTCGGAAGCTTGTTCGAGATGGAAAATATCAGCCAATTTTGTAAGGAAAAGTTCGAGATATTATTGAAAGGAGATACAATCGTACCAGATATTCTCCCAAGTGTATTACAAGTGGGAGCTATGAAACACCCCCGAGCAAAAAGTTATTTCCTCAGGAAAATTCAATCTGCCGATACGCCGCAAGTAGAAAAAGCATATATTTATGGAGCCTTAGGCTGTTTTCAAGATGGTGCTCAGATTCAAGAAGCTTTAAATATTATGTTAAAGATTGTCCCTCCTCAATCTTGGTTATATACTCTTCGAAGGGCGGGTACTAATAGGGGGGCACTTGATCTATTGTGGCCTTGGTTTAAAGATAATCTCAAGACTCTTGAAAGTAAGAGCCCATTTGTATTAGCCCGAATAGTCGCATCCATTATTCCACTGGGGGGGTTAGCATTCAGAGAAGAAATAGAGACTTTTCTTAATAAATATAAGGAAAAGCATGAGTTCCATAAGGGAACCATAAATATGAGCTTAGAAAGACTAAAAATAAATAGTAAATTTAGTAAAAACAGATAACTGACTTAAATTGAAGTCTCCCCGCCCTAAACAGTACCGAGTATTTTTTTAACCACCCCCATT
>CAZDJH010000280.1:0-5863 GCA_964505645.1 uncultured archaeon
AATTAACGAGGTCGTTGGGATGGGGCTGCCGTGAATGCCCCGAACAGCCGAATGAAGTTAGTGTCATAAAAACCGCGCCGAATGGTTGATTTTGATTGTTAAAATGAGAAAAATATTTCTAAAGATACTATGAATCTCTAAAACCAACTTAATCAACTAATAATCTCCCCTAAGTAAATTTAGTCCCACATCTTCTGCACGCATTTGCCTCTATTGGATTAATTTCTCCGCAAGCGGGACAGACTCTATCGCTTCTATATCTAATCTTTGAAATACCCTTTTTACCTAATGGAGAAAATGGAATATTTAATTCCAAACACACATTTTCCATAGAATAGTCATTGGTGAACAAGATTACTCGATTTTGTTCTATTTCTTTTACTTCAAACGCTAAAGAGATTAAATTAATATCTACTTCTGAAAGAAATGATAAATCATTTGTAATGGTTGCGGCCTTAAGCACCTTTTCTCTATACATATCTTCAGGCATTCTTATCGTTAATTGACCGGATTCTACGGCATATTGTATCCGCTCGAGGATTATTGCATTTTCTCCAAGATATCTATCAACCCTCAATTCCTCTAATACTCCCGGAACCGTATAGAGGTGGTTCTTGATGATATTAAAATTGACTCCTATGAGAAAGATGTTAGTATCAAACACCAAATTAGTATTCCTAGGGATATGTATCTTTTTGAACATCTTTAATAACAGATTTTGCGAGGAATATTATACTATAAAAAATATATCATTCCTTTTCTGCTTTTTTCTCTGTTTTTCTGATGTCTTCTTTTTTAGTTCCTCTCCCTTCTTTTCCAAGTTCATAGAGTAGTTTACGAATTCGGGACATCTCAGAGGTATGATAAGTGAACATTGCCATTAATTCCCCAAATGAAAGCGTTTTCGCCCACTTTTTTAGATGTTCTTCGTCTTTTTCCTCATATAAATCCTCAAAGGTTTCATAATTTGGATTTTTTATATCTTTAATTTCTCTAGCCTCAATTAAAGTTAAATTAGATGATTAAAGTAATTTTGTTCTGTCTATATAGTAGTATTTCGTTGATGATATAAATAATTAAGGTAAATACTATCAAGTAAGTGTTAAGAGTCTTAGAAAATGAATTACGGTTAAGATAATTATTCTTCAGGGCTGTCTTGCAAGGGAACCTTAAGAACCCCAATAATCTTCCTTTTTAATCGCTTAAAATAGCTTTTATCTAAGTTTTTAGAAAGGCGGATGAACTTAAACGAGCAATTTGCCTTAGTTACAATGATTCTCGTCTTAGGTTGGATTTTTTCGTAAAATCGCCTACCATCTATGATCACCTTCGCATTTAGTCGAGGGCGTAGGAGTTTTATTTCAATCTCACTATCTATAGGAACTACAATAGGTTTTAAGCCTGACCTTCCAAACGCGTTTAATGACGTAATTTGAAGTACATCTAAGGTTGGAAAAACAATTGCGCCTCCCGCGCTCAGATTGTATGCTGTAGAGCCCGTTGAAGTGGAAATTATGACTCCATCGAGGTAGCTACGATTTAAATATACCCCATTTATCTTTATACTCACTTGCAATACCTTCGAGTGAGTAGACGAGACAATTAAGACTTCATTTAAGGCATTGCTCAGTTTGGATTTCTCGGAATTTGATTTTATAACATAGGCGGTTATTCTGGAAACTTTCTCAACAATATATTTCCCCTTTAAAACCTTTTCTAAATCCCTATAAACCCTTAATTCATTTGTTTCATCCAAGAAACCGATTGATCCAATATTAACCCCAAAAATCGGAGGAGGATTCAATTGGGGCAAACTATGCGACACTCGCATCACGCTTCCATCGCCCCCAATAACAATCACAAATTTCATTATTTCATCTGTTGCAGAAATCAAGTCTTTTGATTGATAACCATCGAATTTAGGAGATAATCGAGTTTCATAATATACCTCTTCCCCTTTTTTGCGTAGAAAATCGAAGATAGAACGAGCTAACTCTATAGCTTCTCCTTTATCCATTCGAGCAGTAATTAAGATGCCTTTTTGTTCCATCCTTACTAATACTAATTTTACAATTCTAATTAAAATTAATTATTGATAAATAATATAGTAGATAAAATCTATTTAACGATTTACAGCAAATTGTATCCTGTCATCAGTAATTAAAAAATGACACAAAATCAGTAATTAAGTGACATTAAAATACTTACTGCCCACAGGTCATCAGTAAAAAAAAGCGTCACATTTTCCATACTTTTTGGACCCTTTTCTCAGTGTCATTTTTATATTACTGCCCACAAATCATCAGCAATATAAGTGCCATTTTTAATGTGCTCCATAGAATGAGCACACCGTATTTAAATGTCCATGTATGATTCAAATCGCATTTCGGTTTATTAATGGGCTTTCCCCTCGGTGCAGTCACAAAGCATTTATTAAAACACACAAAAAAGGGGTTAAAATGAAAAAAACGAAGAAAAAAATATAATAATGTATTAATGAATTATTGTAATTTACCATTATTGGGCGAGAAAGCACCTACCTTTTGGGTGGTGTTGAATCGCATTTTATAACTCATGAATTCAAGACCCTCATAACATTTAAATGGAATAGAGCAATATTAAGTATGATGAATAATACCCAAGTTCATCACCGACCGTAGGGACTACGGGGGTTAGCGTTTGGAGAGGATGTAAAACTGATGATATGTCAACAATCCCCGATGAATTACGAGTCCATCGCCCTTTAGGGCGTGTTAGTTCAATTGATTAGAATATAAATAATTTAAAACAGGAGTATTTGAATTAGATGGCAATAAAACGGGAAGAAATTCAAAAGCTTAAATCTGGAAATTACTTAATGGTAGATGACGAGCCATGCGAGATAAAAAGTACTGAACGGAGTAAGTCCGGAAAACATGGTCATGCAAAAGTGAGAGTGGTGTGTGTAGGCGTATTTGATGAAAAGAAGCGGAGTTTAACCTTTCCGAGTGGGGACCTTGTTGATGTGCCCATTATCGAGAAGGGAAACGCCCAAATAAACTTCATTAATGATGATAAGATCAATATCCTTGACCTCGAAACATATCAATCTATCGATGTAGATTGGCCGGAAGAAGAGGCTTTACGAAAAAAGCTCAAGGAACTTCAAGGTGATCCGGAAAGGTTAAGTCAGGTGAATTTAGGGTTCTGGAGACTTGCTGGAAATATCATTATAAAGCGTATCATTTAACATAATTTATTTTTAAACTTCACATTATCATTAAAAATCTTCAATCGATTTTCTTTATTATTTTCTTTATTATTTTTTCATTCTGCATTATTAGAAATGGAAATAAATAGGAGAATTCATTTATTGTAAGTAATAGGTTTTATATCGTTATAATTTAAAAAACAGAATTCTTTTATTAATTAAAATAGATAATTTAGGAGATATAGTAGATATGGTGCTAGAAACTTTAGGAAGGAAACTGGACAAAGCAGTTCGAAGGATTCGAAGGCTTCCAAAAATCGATAAGGAAGCAATTATAGCGCTTATTCAAGATTTGCAGCGCGCATTATTAAGCTCGGATGTAAAAGTTGAATTAGTGTTCGAAATGACAGAAAATATCAAAAAGCAAGCGATGGATACAGAATTACAGCGGGCTAAGCGTAAGGATTTTATTATAAAACTTGTCCATGATGAATTAATCAATACTTTAGGAGGGAAACCCGCACCGCTAAGGATAAAACCCGGAAAAAAGAACGTTATACTTCTTGTTGGGATTCAAGGTTCGGGTAAAACAACAACCGTTGCGAAGCTGGCAAAACATTATAAAAGCAAGGGGCTTAAAGTTGCAACAGTCACTACAGATACATGGCGTCCTGGTGCTTATGAACAGCTCGACCAGTTAACCGACCAAATCGATGTTAAATGTTTCGGAAACCCCAAAGAAAAAAATCCCCTCAAAATCGCGGTTAGACAAACAAAAAAAGCCCTTAATAAAGGTTATGATTTAATAATTGTAGATACGGCGGGGCGACATAAGGAAGAAAAACAATTAATGGACGAAATGAACAAAATTGAAAAAGTCTTAAAGCCAAATGAGGTCATTTTGGTTATAGATGGAACCTTAGGGCAACAAGCGTACTCACAAGCCGAAGAGTTTTCAAAAACTACCAATATTGGGAGCATTATCGTCACCAAATTGGATGGTACCGCAAAAGGTGGTGGAGCACTTTCCGCGTGCGCTGCGACTAGTTCCTCAATACGTTTCATAGGTACGGGAGAGAAGCTAGATGACTTCGAGGCTTTTGAACCAAGCAGTTTTGTAGGATCCTTGTTAGGGGTACCAAATATCGAGGGTCTGATACAAAAGGTCCAGGATGCGGAAGCAATGCCTGACCCCGAGATGGCACGGAGGATGATGCAAGGAAAATTTACCTTAGAGGACCTCTGCACCCAATTAAAAGCAATTAAAAAAATGGGTAAATTTAAAAATATATTATCGATGATGGGGGGCGGAAACATTCCCGATGCCTTAAAAGAAGATGCCCAGGAAAACTTGGAGATGTGGGAAGTAGTTATCAATTCTATGACGCAAATAGAGAAAGAAAATCCCAAAATCATCAAAAGGACACGAAAAAAACGAATTGCAATCGGGTCCGGGGTGGATTACTCCGTAATAAATCGTATGCTCGGGCAATATAATCAAATGAAGAAGTTAATGAAGAATCTCGGGCAATTAAGGAAAAAGGGAGCTATGGGTGCGGCGGGAGGTATGAACAAGCAAGCTGCCGAAATGATGAAACGATTGGGGAAGGACTTTCGATTCTAATCTCGGGTCAGATTCATTATTAAATGAAAAAAAGAAGGAAAAAAATAAAATTTTAACCCCTCATATCTCTTTTACGGGTTCTATCTTTAAATTCTTGAGACTTTTGTCTTATTATTTTGCGTCGGTCGACTATTCCTACCCTGTGTTCTCTTAATAAAGTCCGTAATTTTTCTATGTAATCTTCAAGAGATAAGGTTTCATCAAATATACTTTCATAATCGATATTTTTATCTGCCATTTTCGATCTGTTAATAAATAGATGATTATTAATAAATGTATAATTATTATCATATAAATAGATTCTGTTTCCGTTAATTTCAATTCAAATGGGGATTTAAAGAATAACATATTTCTATAATCTTTTAAAAATAATAATATGAAGTTTTTACTGATAGAAAAGGAAATTACTCAATACTCGAAGAGAGATATTGACCAAGGACTGTGTCCGAGAAAGATTAATATAATTTGTTGTTGTTTGCGTACATGCTTTTGCTTATCCTATGCAATTCGAAAATATAACGACCTCTACCTATTTTTTTATGAAAACAATATCGCGATTAAGTTTATTGGTAAGCAATTGAGATTTTTAGGTCCGGATGAGCGCTCCCAAGCACTTTTATTGAACAAAGTTTTAAATAGACAGCGGAGTGGAAAACATTTATATTCATGGACCGAATCGACACCTGGTATATATATAAAAAGATTTGATACGTTTAAGATATTTTTAAATGAATTTCTGGTCTTAGATGGGACTCACACATTCCTTATTCAAAAAGATGGAAATGGTGAGGCGATTGATACCCCAGCAAATTTTCCAAAAATGCTCAAATCCCTAAAAAAAGACGGAAAATACATACTTGCGTTATATAATAATCCCGAGTTCAACAATTTCGATGAAAATTCTTTAATAACCAACAAAGATAAGATCATAAAAAATATAACTTTCAAAAGGATAAAGAAAGCACCAGACCAACTTTTATTATTAAACTATTGGATTGATATTGAAGTCTCCCCGCCCTAAAGGACGGGGATTCCTACGAGTCCGCTAA
>CAZDJH010000281.1:0-5863 GCA_964505645.1 uncultured archaeon
TTTTGACTATATTATCGTAGTCTTCATCCATATCTAATAATGCTCGCTTCAATAGAATACATGTATCATACAAAATATTAGGATCTACTTTATCGGGAGTGTCTTCTTTGTTATGCGCCCATTTAGCGGCCTCCATGGTGCCTAGATCCACAGAATCAAATTCTCGATTTCTAAATGGTAATGAATCGGTGTGAGCGCCTGTGGTAAAATGAATCCCATAAATGTATATATCCTCCTTTTCTGCCGCTTTTTCTAAGTAAGTACCCAGCAATTTAGTAAGCTTATCTTTGGGGATAATACCAAATGATTTCAAGTATTCAATCCTGTTTTTCTCTCCTAAGCCCTTTCCTGAAATCACATCTAAGTTAAATTGAAACACGCTACCCTTTTGGAACTGATCTTCATGATTTTTCACAAAAACCCTTGAGCCCATCGTTCCCACCTCTTCAGCGGAAAACTGGACAAACCATAAATTAAAATAATCCAATGGGTGGTCGACAAAATACGAACTTAATCCGAATACAACTGCCATTCCAGAGGCATTATCGAGTGCTCCCAGAGATTTGTTGTGGGTATTTAGATTCATTAGAAGGAGACTTACGATAGCTAAAATACCTGTCGTTACCCAAATCCTAAAGTCCAAAAGAGTGATATTTAATTTAATAAGTTCAAAATAATAAAGAAACTTCAGAGTGTATAAAAACCCTATTATTATACTACCTACATACCATACCTTATATGAACTCATTCTCATCATCGTGGTGAATGTTTGGGATTTTGAATCGAGATGGGCAGACACAATGATATTTCCCGCCTTTTCGTCTGATAATTTTTTAGCAGGTATTTTTACATACACATTGGATGCTTCCGATATTTTACCATAATAAGTGCCCCAAAATCCGGGATCTTCGGGATTTTTTAAGCCTCTAAGAATCAATAAGATGATTACCAATAATAAAATTAAAACTAATGTTGACAACATAAGAATAGTATGGGTTAAAATCAAGAACGTTAAAAGAAATGTCAGATAAATCATAGCAATTAGCTTAATTAATAATGTTGAATAGAAATCGGAAAATTTAAAGGGTTCTTCGTCAATTTCATCACTTTTGAACCCAATGTCTCTAAATTGTTCTATGGCAAGCTCAACCGCCCGCTTTTCACCATCAGAGCCAGCTAAACGGGGAAAGCTAAACCTTTTAACATAGTTAAATATTCTCTCCTTATCAAAGGAATGGCTAAAAGAATTTCTGTTCCCGGTCATAGTTTCATGTGATTTAACTTAATTAATTGTATTATGTTTAAGCCTTATATATTATTTATGTAATGCTAAAATTTTAACTAAATTAAAACCCTTTCAGTTAAATAGTCTAGTTTGATTTCTTAAATTGTTCAATAGTACTTGTAATATGATCCATCACAACTTTTTGGACACGTTCATGAACTTCTTCGATGCTTATTTCAGAATTGATGACAAAATAGTTTCCTATCTTCGCTCGCTTGAGATATATTTTTCGAACCCTTTCTAAGAACCCCGATTCCTCGAATTTCTCTAACTCTTGATCATCCTTTCTTGCCAAGGAGGTTTCTGGAGGGATATCGAGAATAATCGTGATATGCGGCTTTTCTATAAATTTATTAATCGTATTTATCCATTCAATTGAAATCTCGTCTGTTTGAGCTGCTTGATATGCTATAGAGGATTCTAAGTATCTATCAGAAATAACAATATAATTTTGTTCCAACTTTTCCTTTATTTCGTTGAAATAATGGTTAGAGCGATCGGCAGCAAAAAGAAGCGCATCTGTGGAAGGATGAATAGTCGAGTCTTTCAAATATTTGCGCAAAAGTATGCCAATATCGCTCGATGATGGTTCTTGGGTGGTATATACTTTCAGATTCTTAGATTCCAGAAACTTTTTAAGCAATTTGCATTGAGTTGTTCCTCCCGAACCATCAATTCCTTCGAAAGCAATATGGAGCCCCACTTTGTCCACTTTTTCAACAATCTTAACTTTAATTATATAAATAAATGATTTTATTATAATGATTTTATTATATTAATAATAATCCTAATATATTTGAATAGGAATGAATAATAAGAAATATGCATATTGTAGGAACTGCAGAAAAGAGATCCAAAATCCGAAAAGGATTAAGCTTGATTCTTTTCATCTCCACATTTTAATAATAGCATCCATTGCCTCACTCGGGTTCGGATTCATTGCATTTCTTATTTATCGGTTTTTTTTTCAGAAGAAAAAGTATTGTCCAAAATGTAGGGAGGAAGTGGAATTTTACGACAGTCCCGAAGACTTTCCGAAGAAGATCCCTGTCATCAATTTACCTATATCATCTACGCAGAAGAAAATTGAATGTGAAGTATGTGGAGAGATGATTGAAAGTAAAGCAACAGTTTGTCCTTTCTGTGGCGCGTTGCAAAACGGTGAAAATTAATCTGATTAAATTACCCATTTTCTCTTAGTAAAATTTCTTAATAAATTACAAATTTTTAATAATTGGTTTAAAGATCTTTTTTAATAGAAGAGTTTTTTAAAATATTAAATGACATCATTTCATAATTAATATGATTTTAATAAAAAAACAAGATAAAGAGATGAAAAATAAATGGAAAGAGGATACTGTCCGCATTGTAAGAAGGTTGTAAAGGCTAAAAGAAGTGATTTGGATATCGGCTTGATTATCTTGCTCGCTATTTTTACTGCTGGAGTAGGGGTAATAATTTATTTACTTATTTTTTATTCCAGAAATGAACATGATTTATGCGAACACTGCAATTCGAAATTAAGGGCAATCCCGACAAATTATTATGAAGATTCCCGGGTCTCGGCGGTTTCCCAACAAAACCCTTATAAAATTTCTTCGAAAAGCGACGATTTTGAAGAAGAGGAGATAAAGAGCATTAAAAAGCAGTATTGTCCCTATTGTGGGGTTCAAATCGCCTCAAACGCGGGGAAATGCCCCAATTGTAATTGTAAACTGTAACAGGGGTCTTTTTTTTCCTTATTTTATAACAAATATAAAATTTAGATTGTTGTATTTATGTTGGTCTTTTAAATCCTATTTTGAGCTTTAAAACTAATTTTAAAAACGGGTCTAAATCTTTTTTTAAGAACTGGACTTCAAATTTTTTATATTGTAATTCCACCTTCTATAATCATAATAAATTAAATAAAATAATAATAAAGAAGAGTGATAATAAATGTATTGTCCTGTATGTGAGGAAGAGGTTCAATGTAAGCGTGAAGATATTAACTGGGCTATTTTAGTCCTATTAACGATATTTACCGCTGGCTTCGGAAACTTGATCTATATTGCGGTTTGGCTCAAAAAACCAATGAATCGCTGCCAGATATGCGATTCCTTTTGCTATCGATCCAAGAGGGTGGCGATGAATAGTCCTGTATATACTCAGAGAAATTCGGAACAAGTCACAACTACAGTTTCCGAAAAGACTCCGAAAGATGACAAGAACCATAAATATTGTGCCAGTTGCGGTGCGAAATTAGATATGAAGGCTCAGTTTTGTGCCTATTGTGGATATAGTCTTGTTTAATCTCTAACTCTATTTTTTTCCCTTTTTTAAATTAGCCTAACTAAAACCTATTTTTGAACGTATTGAGACCCCCATAATTTTGTAACTATTTTTACGCGTTTTAAACCTTTGATAAATTTACAAATCTTTTTATCTTTTTTAGGATAATGGACTCTACAGGTGCGCAACCTTTTATGAATATTCCTTGCTTATGCTCTATATATGTACAATTCCCGATTAAAAATGTATTTTCATAGAGATCAGAACTACTGATCCCCTTTCCAATAGCCAGATTTAAGGGTTTTTCCTTTGTAAAATGATTATCAATAAATTCTTTATTGTCTTTAAGGAGGTGAAATACGGTTGATAAACATGCAGAGCAAGAATCGATATCTATTAAGCGGACATTCTCGTATCTTATTGAAATTGACTTTGGTGGGGGATCCAGAGGGTAAACGAAATCTTCAATGGTATTAGGGTTTGTTAGAACATCTTTTCCGGCCCAAGGGTTATCTGGCATCCTTTTAGACAAGATTGCTAAATGAGGGACGTCATAAAGGCTCCATTTTGGCTGGCTTATGGCTATTGCGATGATATCGGCGGCCAATGGATTTGTTGAGGCGAGAATCGTGTCCATCTTTACCTTCTCTCCAGAAGATGGGCCCATCCCCCCTAAAGCATAGGTTGCATCTATAATCGCTAAATTGGGATTGATCCGTTGGACGTAATCGGCAATTGCAATATCTAATTCTTTTACTTTACCTTTAAATGATTTATATTTCTCCACTAATTCTCGGTTTTGAAAATGATGGAGGCGTCGTTTGTTATCCCGATAAATAAGACCCTTCATATTTTTAAGGCTTAGTGAGGCTCCACAGTGCATATGCATTTTTAGAACGGGAATAGAAATAATATAGTCAAGTTGTTCCCAAAAGCCCGTGATTTTTACCCTTTTTAGAATTTCACCATGGGGTAGGTTTATTTCTAATGGGTTTTTTTCATCCAAATCAAGGAACGTAAGAGCATTAGCGTTTAATAGATCTTCATATCCTGATTTTTCAAATGCGTTCCTTGAATCTGTATTAATAATAGGTGAATCTCCGATATAAAAGTCCGCGGAATATCGATTGTTTAAGTATTCAAAGACTGCTTTAACCACTTCCGGATTGGTGTTTATTCCCGATTTTGGACTTACCGCTCGTCCGACATTTGGTTTGAGTAAGATGCTCTTCCCATTTAAATTGGGTAAGTTTATGCTATTAAGGGCTTCTTTCACCGCACGTTTGGGGCTCTCATTTTTTGCAATTGACACCAAAGGTTTTTGTTTCATTCTAATCTGTTTATCAGTTTTATTTGCTAATGCCTAAAAAGTCAATTATCTTATCTCTCATTAAATCCACATTGGGTTCTCTCCCAGTCCACCATTTAAATGCCAAAACTCCTTGGTTTACCAGCATATTTAGCCCACCTAGGGTTTTACAGCCCTTTTCTGATGCGTCCCTCATCAATCGTGTTTCTAAGGGATTATATACCACATCAAACACAAACAAGTCTGAATGGAGGATCTGTTTAGATATTGGAGTGTTTTCCATTTTGGGATACATCCCTATAGGTGTGGCATTGATTAAAATATCTGAGTCTTTGATATATTTACTTAGAGTCTCGTCTGTGGCATTTTCGGCGACAATATTCCCATTCGTCTTATTTTTAATTTCATCGGCCAATTGTATTGCCTTTTCCTTAATAATATCTGTTAAAACAATTTCATGGGCATCTTCAGCTAAGATAAAACAGAGAGCCCTTGAAACTCCACCAGCACCCAAAATTAAGACTTTTTTCCCCTCAATCTGACATCCCGCATCCAATAAAGACTTTTTAGCGCCTCCCGCATCCGTATTACGGGCCTTTAGATATCCCCCCTCGTTTTTAATTGTATTAATCGCACCCATCTTCTGAGCAAGGGGGTCGATCTCATCTAAAAACTTCATCACATTTTCCTTATGAGGGATGGTGATGTTTACGCCCTTAATATCTAAAGCTCTAATACCATTAATTGCCTCTTTTAAATTATCTGGATGGACATCATAAGCAACATAGACATAATCTAATCCTAAATCCCTTAAAGCAGGGTTCCACATGGTGGGGCTCATACTATGCTCTACGGGATGACCAAAAAGAGCGAAAACTTTCGTTTTTCCAGTCAACATATGCATTCACTATTACTTTGTAAAATGGAAATTATTTTATTATATTATCATGACGAAACTCGATCACGATAATCATTTGGAAATTTTCAAATTGACTAAA
>CAZDJH010000282.1:0-4468 GCA_964505645.1 uncultured archaeon
AAACTTCTATTTAGAACAGAAGTTAACGACTGTACGAGTGGTTTTAGGGCTTTCAAAAAGGATTTTGTACGTAATTTTGATATAGACAATTTTTTTTCAACGCAAGTATCCATTGTGGAAGAAATATTATATGCATGTTTATTAATGGATGCCGAAATTAAGGAAGTGCCTATAACATTTTATGAACGATCCACAGGGGAATCAAAGCTAAATCCAAAACGAATAATTAGCACTTTCATATTGATTTTTAAAATTGTCCTCCGGGGTAGAGAGATAATAAACCAATAAAAAATATTAATTCTTTTTAAGATACAAAAATTTATATGAAAAGATTAATAAAATCTTATTAATTTATGAAACAGAGTTTTATAAGGAACAAGTCATATCTGTTTATTCCTTTACTATGTGCCTTTTTCTGGATTTTCCTTACGCTATTGAAGGATAACTTTTACATTTTTGATGCTGTTGATTTTGATGGTTTTTACTATGCCAGTCGGAAAATCTATTTAGATCCAGGTAAAGTTTATGTTATTGGTTTGGAAGGCAACCAACATTACTATTTACCGTGTTTTGCCACTCTTTTGGGTTTGATTACGGTTTTTTTAACATATAACGCATCGATGTTGATATTTTTCATCATCCTCGTTATTTTAACAATTCTATTAATAATAGAATTTGATAGATTGTTAGAAAGTAGCGGGATCAGTGAAAAATACATCAGGATTTTGATCCTTCTTGTATTTTCAAACAGTTACAGCTTGTTCCTTAATTTCGATTTTATGCAGTCAAAACTAATACCTATATTTTCCATAATTTTATTTTTAAGAAGAGAAATACAATATAGAAATTATCCAGAAAAATTTAATGAAAAGACTTTTTTATTTGTTCAGATGATGATCTTTCTTTTCGGGCTTGGTTTAATCCCCCAATATTTCATTTTCTTCTCTATAATTTACCTATTTCACGGAATTTCATGGAAGAAAATATTTAATAAGAGTCAATTAAAAAAATATGGCTTATTTATCTTGGTATTATGCGTTCAAAACTTTATGTTTTTTGTCATTTTTATCGTAAATCCCGACAGTATTTTTTTCTTATTTAAGCGCACTTCAGGAAGAAGCTCAATCTTCTTTTATGACTCATTAACACCCTCAGAAATGATAGCGGAAAAAATGAATTTTCCCGAAACATTTTTGTTAGTGATTCTATTTTTTATAAATGAATTTATTAGTTTATCCTTTTTAAGTGGAACCCTTGTAGCATTAATTAGCATGGTAATCCTACTTATTTCTTCACTAATCTTAGCCTTTTGGAAAGATATGCAATTCGAAATAAAGATTAGTTATTTTGCGCTCACAGTTATATGTTTTTCGATTTATTACCGTTTTCTTGAAAGTATAATTTTCCTTCCCTTAGTTGCGTTACTTTTCATCGTGTCCATTAATGATACTGATAGATTACTAGAATTCATAAAATCAAACTTCTTTTGGCTGTTGGGGTTGCTTTCTCTCTTCGCACTAAATCTAGTTCCCAAGGAATATTTCTATTACAAAATTTTTCCATTTTTGACAATTTTTCCCGTCATGACTCTACTTATTCCGATATTCTTATTTTATCTATTATTTTTATCATCTATATATTTCATTAGGATTAATCCCAAATTTAAGAAGGAACAAATCACTTTAGGAGCTAGGTACTAATAATTCTGATGGTTCTTAATTGGCAATGGTAAAATTCATAGAGACATTAAAAATGGATTTCAAGCAAATTTTAAAAAAAAACAATTTATATGAATTCATTAAGTTTGCCTTAGTAGGAGCCTCTGGTACTTTCATTAATATAGGTATTCTCTGGTTTTTAACAGAGATCTTAGGAATCCATTATATTGTTTCGGAGATTATTGCATTTATAGTTTCGGGCATAAGTAATTACATATTGAATAAGATATGGACATTTCAAGAACGGATCAACCAAGAACCAGGTATGAAGTATATCAAATTTTTAATAATAAGCATAATCGCCTTATTGGTGAATATAAGCATATTATTCATATTGGTAGAATTTTTTGATATGTGGTATATATTTGCTGAAGTTTACGCTATAGCAGGCGCATTTATTCTTAATTATATCGGAAACAAATTATGGACCTTTAACAACGATTAAGAAACTATTGTGCATCATTTAAAAGTTAGCAATAAGAATGAAATGAAGCCCTTTAATCCTTTTATAATCCACATATAATCCACATAAAATACATCATTCATTTTATGATTTAAGTAAACACCTTAGAAAATTATTTTTTAAGTTATCTATTTACTATATTATATTTTTAATTGAATTATTATGCACATTTTAATATTTTTAGGAATTTAGGTATAAAATTATGGTTGAGATAGAGAGAATAAATGGAAGAAAATTTGATGAAATTAGGGAGACTACGATTGAACGAAATTATTTAAAGTATCCCGAGGGTTCGGTGCTCATTTCTCAGGGTGACACGAAGGTAATTGTCACTGCTTCGGTTATAGATTATGTCCCCCGATTTTTAGTCGATACGGGTTCAGGTTGGATTACGGCCGATTATAACATGCTCCCCCGCTCCACGCAACATCGAAATCGACGAGATAGAAATCGATTACGTGTGAGGGGAAGGAACCATGAAATCCAGCGGTTGATTGGACGAAGCATCCGAGCCGCCTTTGATTATAAGAAATTAAATGAGCGCACCATTAAGATTGATTGCGATGTGATTCAGGCTGATGGCGGAACTCGCTGTGCCTCCATAACAGGGGCTTTTATCGCGGTTTTCGACGCAATAAAATATATGTATGACGAAGATTTAATCTACAACTTCCCAGATTATTCGATTACGGCTGCTATTTCCTTAGGGATAAGAGATGATGATATTTTGTTGGATTTAAATTACGAGGAAGATTCGTCCGTAGATGTGGATTTTAACATCGTTATGAACGAAGATTTAGAATTTATAGAAGTTCAGGGAACTGCAGAGGGAAATACGTTTAAATCTGAACAGTTGTCGGACCTCTTAGAGCTTGGGAAAAAGGGAATACAACAAGTTATAGACATCCAAAAAAGAGTTCTAAACTTATAATACAATATTTTTGATTTGGTTTGATTTTTGAAAATTGATTTGAATTTCTATTAAGTTAATAATTGAATCTTCATAATATTTATAAGATACTAAAACTTTTAAAGTAAAACTAAGTTAGATAATCCCACATGAACTTGTTGATATACGCACCCCTTTCCTTAGAAAACGGAAGAGGTGGAGAGATTTCCTCGATAGAACTAGCAACTGGATTAAATAAATATTTTGATGTGACCTTAATTGATACAAATAGATTGCCCGAGAAAGCGCTTTTATCAAGGAACAAAATATTAAGGGATTTAAGGGATTTAAATGTGGTGAAGAGGATTTATTTTGCCACAATCCACACTTCTGGGCGAATGTTCTCTTTTCCCTACCCTTGGGAACTTATTAAATTATTAAGATTTATAAAAGATTCGCATATTGTTTATCTTTCAATATCAACTATAAAAATGACGTTGTTCTTTTTATTTTCAAGTCTATTCTTTCGAAATACCAAATTCATTATTGGATATCGAAAACCGCTTTATCTTGAAAAGTTCGTTTCTCTCTACAATTTAAAGTACAGAATTAATATATTGTTAGTTTCCTTATTCCGTAAGAGGATCTATCACCACACGATCTCTAGAAAAGCTAAACGGTTCCTTGAACGGTTCATACCTCCTAATAGGATACATCATATCATTCATGGTGTAAATTTAAACAATTTCAAAGGATCAACAAGGAAAAAACACAAATTCAAACTAAAGTTTTTATACAGTGGTTATTTAGACGATGTTCATAAGGGAGTGGGGGTATTATTAGAAGCAATTGAGGAGATTTGTAAAAAGGGGGATAAATTGCCATTTAAATTTGAGTTTTGCGGAACGGGTCCCTTGGAGGGAAAGGTTGAAAATTTGGAAAAAAGATTTTCGGATAAAGTTCAATTTAATGGATATATTGATAAAGAATTTATCCCTCAATATTATCGAAAAAGCGACGTTTTTTTATTCACTTCGAGAAAGGAACCGTTTGGAAGAGTTATTATCGAAGCATTAGCAGCAAAGTTAATTATTATATGTACAAAAACTATCGGTTCTCTTGAAATACTTAAAGGAAGGGATTTTGCTTTTTTTATTGAGAAATTAACACCCCAAGAATTAATTCAAAAGATTCTTGTGGTATATAGGCTCTGGAAAGAAAGGCCTGAAAGGTTCAAGGAATTACGCATTAAAGCAGAAAACCACTCCAAAAATTACTCTCTTTCAGAAGAATTGATACAATTTAAAAATTTAATTTATGAAATTAAAGATATATAGAAACACATTAGAAATATATAAGAAAAAATAATTTGGATAAATATGAATATCGGAATAATTA
>CAZDJH010000282.1:4478-5844 GCA_964505645.1 uncultured archaeon
TAATTACCGATCATTTTCCTCCCACTAAGGGAGGAATCTCCCATACCATTGAAAGCCTCTATTTATCGATGCAAAAAAAGGATGATCATGAACACTTCATTTTTAATCCTTTTAGGAAGGATAATAAAAATCTGTTCTTGATACCCTTTAGTGAAGGAGATGATGTGAGTCCAAAATACCTCTTTAAAAAGAAGGTGCTTCTTCTAATTGTATTTTCTGTCTTTAAAATATTAGCCGACAAGAACATTAAATTGGGAGATAGAGTAAAAATGTTGCTGTATTTTTTTACTTCTCCTAAGCGTTGCTTGAAAAACTTTATTAACTTAAGCGAAATTTACTCTAAGATCAGAGAACTTGACCTTGATCTACTTCTGAGCCCTGGTACAGGTTTTAATCTAACACTCTATCATATTGTGTCGCGAATTTTTAACCTTAAAGTAATTTCCCTTACCCATGGGAATGATTTCATTATAAAATACCCGATATCATTCAAGGCAATATATATAAAGCATTTGGATGCGATAATCCTCAGTAATAAAAGGATGTTAAGATTCTTTAAGCGGATTCACGATGTTGATGAGAAAAAATTATCAATCATAAATAGGGGAATTATATTAAAACAATATGAGGTCAGAGAATTGAAAAAGGAATTAAGAGATATGTATAATATCCCCCAAGACGCATTTATTCTCATTAGCGTAGGGCGATTAATAAAAAGGAAGAATTTCAGGCAAGTTATTAAAGCAATGAATCATCTTATTAGAAAAAAGAAGTTAAACGATTTGAAATACTTCATTATTGGCAATGGACCACAATATAAGAACTTAAAAAACTTAGTTCAGCGTTTAGATATAAATGATTTCGTAGAATTTTTAGGTAAATGTGGTGATAAGAAAAGGAATAGGTTTTTGAAGCTATCAGATGTGTTTTTAATGCCATCAAGTTCAAATAAGCATTCAATTGAAGGGTTCGGAATAACTTTCTTGGAAGCCAATTACTACAAATTACCCGTGATTGGTGCATACTCTGGAGGGATAAGGGAGGCGATTATCGAGGGCAAAACGGGATTTTTAATAAATCCAAATAATTTGGAGGATTTAATTTCAAAGAGTTTTTTCCTTGATAATAACGAAGATAACAGAAAAATGATAGGGGAATTTGGACATAAAAGAGTCCTAAAATCATTTAATTGGAATAATATTGTTAAGGATTACATTGGAATTTTTGATGGATTGAGAAAGTAAAAAATATTAAATATTAAAAAAATTAGTCTCAAAAAAGAGCGCTCATAGAATAAATAATAAATAATATAATTTTATCAATTTTATTTAATTAGTAATACATCTAAATGGAGTGCAGGAAATAG
>CAZDJH010000283.1:0-5803 GCA_964505645.1 uncultured archaeon
TATAGGCATTATCCCCTTTTTTATTTTATAATGGGTGTGATATCTGGATATATACGATTAAAAATAATGATTGCATAAGACCATATAATGTTTTTAATAGATAGACCAAATTTTGGTTAATTTTACAAAAGAAGTATCATTTTTAAAATGTTTCAACGGAGAGGTGTCCTAAAAGGTCTCTACCAGTTTCTCCCCCTCTTTCTCCTCCTTTCCACCTCACCTTGAACCTATCACCCTCTTATTTTTGTCAATGAAGGGAGTCCGTTAAATTTCCTTTTTTATTTCGGATAATAAGAGGGGCCCCTTACCGTGACACTTTTTCGTATGACTTCCTTACTATTATATATGAGTCAAGGAAAATTTATAAATTTCATAAAAGTTTGGCGACCTTTATTTGCCTTGTTGATGGGCGGAGAGAGGATTCCGCTTTTTGAGATGATCATACGATGTCCTGAATGTGGGAGTTGGAAGGTGAGACCTAATGGAACAAAGATGAGCGGCGCAAGGTGTGCCGAGTCTTTTATCTGTAAGAACCCAAAATGTCTCACCACGCGACATAAAAATGGATTTAAAAAGGGGAATCAATTCATCATAAATACGTCTTATGAGTTCCAGCAATTAATTCATGATAAATTGAGAGCCCTATATGAAGACTTACTGCAAGATGGGGCTAAAAGTAGCACCATTACCAAAAAGTACCGCATTTCGGAATCGGAAATATCTGCATTGAGGAGAGAGATCGAAGGGGAAATTGAGGCACATTACACGTTGGATTCATTGGTCAATATGCCCCAACCCGATAAAGCAATTGCTATAGACGAACCATTCCTGAATATCGAAGGCAAGAACTTATATTTTATCATTGCAACGGGGTATACGTTGCGAAAAATGCTCGGCATAAAGGTCTCCTTCACGAGAACGGAACAAGATATGCGGGACGTGTTCGACGAGGCGGAGCGGAACACCGCGGAACCAATTACAACCTTGACGTCGGACGCATGGGGGGCGACTATTGCGATGGTGAAAAACCTCGGAAGGGTAATCACTAACGTTCTTCATAAACATAAAAAGCCATATAATAAAGCGGTAATTAAGCGATATGAATACGACAACGAGGCACGGATCAAGATTACTATTGGTGTGAAAACGGACGTCACCAAGAGGCGTGCCCAGCGCCAGGGGCACTATTTAATCACAAAAGGTCCTATAGACCCGCCCCCCTCTAAAAAACGTGGGCGTCCTAAGGGTTCCAAAAATAAGAAAAGAAAGAAGACGCCCAGCCGTAAAAGGAAAAAGAAACATGGGCGGCAGGGTCTTTTTAAGGCCTTCGATAAAGATAAGATGTTCTCCCTTCAGATCGACCCTTACAGAAAAACGGTAAATGTAAGTAAGAGTCTGCCTGCATCGATTGGAACGGCGCTGACAGAGGTTACGTTACGTTACTTTTTGCTCGTAAGAGCATACAAAACAATATCACAGAGAATAAAAATTCTATCCTCCAGTCATTGTTGAGGTTGCGCGGCCCGAAAACCATAGAATCAGTTGAGAAGCTTATACGTGTGTGGATAATCGTCCGAAATAACCCTGATATATTGAAAGAGATCCGAATAAACCGTACTATAAGGGGCTCCTTCCTTATAAATAATTTGCGATTAATAGAATTACTTGGTATGGAAGAGGGGGTGGTCTGCGTGTAGATAATCCCAAAAAGGGTTATTTTATAATTGATCCTTCTTTTGTAAAATTAACCCAAATTTTTTTAGGGAAGGATAATATTACATGATTTTTTAGATAATTAGAATTAATACAAAATTTTAATCATCACTGTTATGTTTTAGATAATATTTATGTATAAATTTTAAATTCTGTTTTATTCTTAATTCTTTAAAAAAAAATTCTACGATTTTTTTCTGCAGATTCAAAAGCTTTTTCACACATTTTAACGGCATTATATCCGATCTCTCCATCGGAATTGGGTTTTTTTCTCTCATTAACGCAATTAAGAAAGTGAAGGATCTCTTGCTCTAAAGGTTCCTTATAGTCAATAGTAATCTTTATGATGTTTTCATCTTCTTTCTCTAAAATAATTTTATCTTCAACAATTTTCTTATTAATCTTAGAGTCAAAAATATAATATTCTGACGGATTTAAATAATCAATTATAGCACTTTTTTCTGACCCAATTATTATTAATTCTCTCTTTTTTCCATAAACGGGTACATTCCAGCTTTCCATCATATAAGCTTTTGTGTCATTATCAAAATCCAGTGATATATTCGTCATCTCTATTACTTTATCTTGATGGAATTTACTATTATCCACTAATATCGACTTTGGTTGTTTTTTATTAAGTAAATAACAACTTAAATCAAGATCATGTACCGCTAGTGCTAAAATAACACCCATATCCTTTCTTGGGGCATTTAAAGCAAACCTAAATGATATAATCATTTCAATATTACCAAATTCTCCAATATCTATTCGTTTTTTAATATGTTTTACAATTGGATGATATCTAAATAAATGCCCCACCATTAAGATTCTTTTATTTTTCTCTGCCAAATTTACCAATTCTAATGCTCTTTTAGAATTCAAGGTCATCGGTTTCTCAACAAATACATCTTTTTTATGGGTTAAAAATCGTTTTGATAAATCATAATGACTAGAGGAAGGTGTTGCTATAACTACAGCATTAATATTTTTGTCATTCAAGATTTCTGCCAGATCTTCAACATACTCAATTGAATATATTTCTGATATCTCTTCTGCTCTATTTTTATTCTTATCATAAATCTTTAGATAATCAATTTTTTTAGTTTTTAAAAGGTTTTTATAATTTCTCACATGATTCTTACCCCAATAACCCGTTCCTATAATTCCAATACCTGTCAATTTTAATTCATTCCATATATTTTGTTATTACATTAGATATACGATATAATTCATTGTCTGTTAAAAGAGGAGATAAAGGTAAGGATACTATTTTTTTTACTATGTCTTCCGTATTTTTTAAAAGTGGTTGTCTACCATAAATACTTTCTATTATTGGTTGTCTATGAACTGGTATTGGATAATAAATTCTAGTCTTAATTTTTTCTTTATTAAGATATTATATAAAACGCTCTCTTTCATCAATTTGAATAGTATAAACATAATAAGAGCATTTTGCCCATTTCTTTTCTTTTGGAGTTTTTATACTAGGGTATTTATTTAATTTCTTATTATAAAATTCAACGATCTCTCTTCTTTTCTTATTCCATTTCTTTAAATATTTCAATTGTTCCTTACCAATCGTAGCTTGAATTTCATTTAATCGAAAATTCAATCCTAATAATTCATTTCTATATTTAGATTTTCTTCCATGATCTCTCCTTAATTTTAATTCTCTACCATATTTATCATTATTGGTTATTATTATGCCTCCATCTCCTCCGACTGTCATATTTTTTGAGGGAAAAAAACTAAATATTCCAATATCACCTATAGTTCCAACTTTATTTCCTTTATATTCTGCTCCATGGGCTTGGCACGAATCTTCAATAATATATAAATTTCTATCTTCAGCAAGATCTAAGAGCGGGTCCATATCAACAGGATGACCATAAATATGGACAGGAACAATACATTTTGTTTTAGCAGTAATCTTTTCTTTAATTTCATCAACATCCATACAATATGTTTCCGGGTCGATATCTACAAAAATAGGTTTTGCTTTAAAATATGCTAATGGTGAAACTGTAGCAATAAAAGTATGAGATGGAACAATTACCTCATCTCCTTTAGTTAACCCTATTTGTTGATAAGCTAAAAACAAAGCGGACGTTCCTGAACTTACCCCAATTGAATATTTAGATCCAATATAATCCTTAAAAGATTCTTCGAATTGTTTTAAGTTTGGTCCTTTTATATAATAACCAGTATTTAAAACATCAAGAACAGCATCTTTTATTGCATCATTCATAAACATTTTAACTAATTTGATACTATCCATAAATTCCTCATCATAAAACATTCAATTTAATAATATATTTAAAGGTTTATTAATTAATTCAAAAATGATTAAAATTATAATCAAAAATATACATTATCAAAAAGTTTCTATAATTTAAAAATAATTTGATTGATGATATTATAATATCTTGAGTTACTAAGTTATTATTTTTCATACTTTTTTAACTCCATTATTTTACTCGAAACGGTCGACAAAATCCGATTCTCTTTAAAATGATCCCGACATAATTATAGTTTTGATCCCTTCTATTGGCCCTCTCCCCTCTAAAACTAAACGGTTCCCCTTTGTTTTTTTTCCGCCGTGATCCCCTACTGGTAAGTGAGCAAACCCCTTGGAGAGAAAGTAATGAGTCAATCTAACCTAGAAGCTTAAATAGTTGTGATCCCTATATTCATATAATGGTACATCTAGCTAAGAAGAAGAAAAAAGGAAAAGTCTACCTATACCTCCAAGAAACGGGAAGAGTAAACGGCAAATCACGGAGGCTCTGGCAGCTCTATTTGGGCCCAGAGGACAGGTTTAAAGAGCGTTCCCAAATGATCACACTTCCCGATATTAAAACAGAGACCATCGAATTTGGGTTGATAGCGGCGCTTCTAAAGACCGCGCGAAAACTGGGGGTTGCCGAGATCATCGATAATCATACTGAAAAACGAAACCAAGGGCTTAGCGTTGGCGAGCACATGCTCATTGCCGCAATTAACCGCTGTGTGGGGCCCGTGTCGAGGACTCAATTAAAAAGGTGGTTTGACTCAACCACATTGAGAACAATCTATCCGAACCCGGGTTCTGCCCTCGATTCACGAGCCTATTGGACTCATTCCCGCTATTTAAATGAGGACAATATCGAAAGGATCGGAGCGGCACTCGCCCGAGCTGCCAAGGAACAGTTTAATGTATCTTTTAACGACATGCTGTTTGATCCTACCAACTTTTTCACGTATATCAATCCCAGGAAGCCCAATCAGACACTTCCCAAACACGGCTACTCGAAAGAGGGGCGGCATACTCTCAACCTTGTGAATCCTTCCCTATTTTGTGCCCTTGACGGGGGGATTCCCTTCCTTCACTTGGTATATCCCGGAAATATAAACGATTCAACCCACTTTAAGAGGGCGTTAAAAAAACTTGAGGGGCATACAAAAGAATTGGGCTTGCCCCCCTCAAAAATCACACTCACTTTTGATAAGGGAACCCTCTCAAAGGACGCGTTTGAGGTCATCGATAAGGGAGGGTTTGAATTCATTGCCTCGGTACGCCCATCCACTCAAAAAGATATTCTCGATATCTCGCCCGAAGAATTTTCGATGCAATCATTACCTAACGGAAAGGATATTGGGGTAAAAGAGTTTACCCGCAGAATCTACGGGAAGGAACGCCGAATTATTGGCGGATACAATCCAAATCGGGCCAAAATGGCTCTAAAGCATTTTACAATTAAGTTAGACAAAAAAATCGAGCGTATCGAGAGCTTCTTTAAGACTCGGCTGAATAGCTCCCGCTGGTCTGAACAAAATCAAGTGCGCGAGAAATGTCTTGAAATTCTGGGAACTGCCCGCTTTAAAAATGCGGTAAGAATAGAACTCGGCGGTGAACCAGGGAAATTGTCTGTTTCGGTCTCGAAAGACGAGGGGGCATTCCAGAAGTACACGAATACCTTGGGGAAATCATTTTTAATGACAAATCGGGACGACCTCACACCGTTGGAAGTCGTATGGGCCTATCGTCAGCAATATATGGTGGAACACGCCTTTAAGCTCTTAAAGAACCCCTTATTCCTCAGCATCCGCC
>CAZDJH010000284.1:0-5799 GCA_964505645.1 uncultured archaeon
GTTCCCAAAATGGGTTTGCCGTTTTGAACCGGAAAAGTCTCCGAAGTGCCAATAAGAAAGGAACTGATTTCCTATTGACTCATGGAGATTTTTTATTTCATTACTGTTTAATATTAGACTTTTTAAAGAAGTGAGACTTCCAATAGTTTCTGGAAGCTCTGTAATCCTATTTTTGTTTATTCTAACATCATAGTCATTTTCTAAATTAAGTTCCTTAATTGAATTGCTGTAAAACAATAATTCCGACAAATTCTTTAACCTTATCAATAAGCTCTTTAACATCCATTCTAGAAATCTTAATATATTGTCCATTTTTCCATCCCTATGGACAATAGCATGCCTATTCATGATAGCATCCAACAAAAAAGCTTCATGTTTTTCTGGAAAATCAATTTGAAATATTTTTGTATAATAGTTTTTTACTCGTTTTATATTATGAAAATTTTTTTGAATGGCTAGAATAATCCAATGAAAAATATTGTCTTATTATTTCTTCCAATTTAATTTATCCGCTTCAGGAAATGCCATCTCCATAAGGATAATATCTCAAAGCTTTATAATAAAGTAATCAATGTCAATGCGATACCCCATACTATTAAATTTTTGAATTAGAGGGAAAATATTATCGCTTATCTGTAAAAGTTTTTCAATTTTCTTTCATATTCTTTATAGAAAACAATAAGCCCCACCGTTTTTAATATGATGTAAAGTTTACATATACAGAAATACTCTCAAGAATTCGATGAGTAAATTCACCAAAATTTATTAATTAGATAAATTTACTAAATAAGTATAAAAAGATGAGTAAAAGTCAACCAAATGATCTCATAGCAGATCTCAAGAATCTCTTTCAGCATTCCTACATAGAAGCTCAAGATTTACAAAAAATAATGGATAATCTTAAAACCAAGGAAGTAAAAAACTATGTAAAGAGTTTAAGTATAAAAACTAAACCCGAATCTGCTCTACGCGAAAACTTTTTTTCAATCAATTCTTCTTTTGCTAATTATTTGTTTGAGGAAGTTTTTCCTGAAGTAGATGTGGAGGAGGGATATATTGACTATTTAATAAAAGCAGGGCGGGAAGAAATAGAATTAGAGCTAAAAGCCCTATATGTAGGAGAATTTGAAAAAAGAAAGAGCGGAAAACAATTTAAAGGATTAAAGAAGACAGACTTATCACCTCAGGCACATCGAGAGCAAATCTTAAAATATTTAAAGGGCGGAAAGGAATACGTAGTACTGACTAACTTAGAACAGTGGTACTTCTATAGTAGAAGTCATTCATTATCAAAATTATGTCCTTATTTTGAATCAGAAAGCTTATTTGAAGTCTTAGAAGATTATACCCCAGTGGAAGACTTCTGGCAATATTTAGATAAGAAAGAGGATCTTTCCCTCAGAGAGCCTTTAGATAAGAGGTTCTATAATAGTCTAAAGGAATGGGTGGCAGAATTCCAAAACATAAGCTTCACATGTTCAGATAAAGAAAAAACTGAATTAATTATTTACCTCCTCAACAAATTCATTTTTATTCAATCTTTAGATAAATTTTGGGTAATTCGCAAAAATTATATTGAAGATGAATGGAATCATATAAAATCTAGGTGGGGAAATAAAGATAAAGGACGTTTCCTGATAAAATTCTTTGAAGATCTTAATGCATTTTTCTATGAAGTCTACGACACGGAATTATTTATAGATGCAAAAAACACAAATTCAATCTTAGAAAAAATAGAACAAAATGAAGATAATTCTGCTTTACTTTTTCGGAAATTAAAACTGATCTTGGGTATTGATTATGGAACTTCTGCTGAGAGTTGGCTTTTAGGAATAACCCAATATAATTTTCGCAGAATAGATGAGGATATCTTAGGAAGGACATATGAAACGTATTTAGCAGAGATTAGAAATGAACAAGGTATTTTCTATACTAGACGGTTTATCACTAAATATATTGTTGATTCAACCTTAGAATATAAATTTAATCCCCTTATTGAGGATATAATTGAAAAAATTGAAAATGAGGATTTTAACGCTTGTAGGGCGGTCCTCAAAGATTTTTTTTCTATTAAAATTATTGATCCTGCGTGTGGTTCGGGGTCATTTTTAATTAAAGCACTAAGAAAGCTCTGGGAATATTATAGACTGATTCATAAAATCTTAAATATAAAAAATAAAAAATTCACTAACTTTTCTAAAATTAAAATTGAAAATTCGGAAATCAAAAATAAACTCGAAGAATTGATTAAACTAAGACGTTTACTTTCCTGCGATGATCTACGACAATTAATCTCACAAATAATATTAAGACATATTTACGGTGCGGATCTAGATGAAAAGGCAATAAATATTGCTAAATTAAATTTATGGCTTGAGGCAATTAAGTTATCTCCAAAATCTTTTCAATCGGATAGATTGCCTTCTTTATCAGAGCATATCTTACCGAACTTAAATATGAACCTAATTAATGGTAATTCTTTGGTGGGATGGAAGAATTCTAATGTAGTAGAGTTTTTAGAGAGGAATAATAAGGAGCTAATCCAAGAGTTATTTAAATTGAGATCTGAATATATTGATACTCCCCAAAACATTTCTAATATTGATGCCATTTTAAAGAAAAAAACGGTTCTGAGAGAAAAACTAGTCAATAAATTCAAAGAATTCCTTAAGACTTCTTCAATCGGAAATGATATTTATGCGAAAACTAAACCCTTATTTTGGTCGTTTGAATTTTGGTTTTCTTATTTCAGCAATAATCCTATAAAATCCTTGAAAGAGCCCGGTTTTAACATTATCATCGGTAATCCGCCTTGGGGTGCAAATTTAGAGTCATATGATTCTTATATAGAGGAATATTTTAAAGAAGTTGCTAAGGGTCAATATGACTCATATCAGATATTCCTTTACCATGGAATCAAGGATTTACTGACAACAGAAGGAATTTTAGGATATATTATTCCAAATGAACTCTGCCTTGAAGATACAACACAACATTTAAGATCTTTTTTACTGGAATATAAACTCTTAGAAATCAATAATCTGGGCTATGAAATGTTTGATGAAGTCACACGTCCTTCATTGATCCTCTTAATAGAAAAAGAAAAGTCTCCAGAAAATAATAAAGTGCACATTTTTACAGGTTTAACCCCTACAAATAAATCATTACTAAAGGATGATATAAAAACTATTGAGCAAATAATAAGTGACGACCAATTTAAAAGAAATCAAAATGAATTCTTAACTAATGAAAAAAAAAGATTTGATATCTTTGCCCATCCTCTTGATAGAGAGATAAAAAAAATAATTGAAGGTAATAATTTTGAACCATTTAAGACGTATTTTATTAATGGAAGGGGGATAGACACCAATAAAAGTGGAAGGCACTTTGTTTGTCCTTCTTGTGGAGTCTTAAATCCTCCCTTTGGAGTAGGACGTGCAGCAAAGAACGAAAAAGCATGTGTAAATTCAAGTTGCGATTTTATTTTTAAGAGGGATGATAAAGATTCATATTCAACCATCGAGCTTATTTTAGAAGAGAACTTTAAAGAAGGCGAACATCACGCTCCTGGTTATATTGGGGAAGATTTGCATCGATATTACTTTAGCAGACAGCCGAGATTAATTCGATATTATGGTGATGTGGCGAAAGATCCTGCATTTAAGGAATACTCCTTCATCCCTTGGAAGGATCATGAATTATATGAGGGTGAAAAGTTATTATTTCGAAAGGTCTCATCTGGGAATCTTCCGCTGGTAATGGTTTATCTGGAATTTTTGGTCACAAACCAACAAATTTATATTTTTAAAAAGAAAGATATAATAGAAAAGGTTTCAATCTATTTCTATCATGCAATCCTTACTTCCCGGCTGATGCATTATTATTATTTGAAAGAATTTGGAGATCCCGATAAAGAAGTTATGCCCCATTTTACGCAGAGAAAGATTAAATCGCTTCCCGTTCCCAATCCAGATCTCAATGATGAAAAGTATAAAACAATAGTCCAGAACACAAAAAACATTATAGATCTTGTAAAGGACTTTAAAAGAATTAAAATTGAATCCTTTAAAGACTTTCTGACTTCCAAACCCATCCAATTCAGATTTACGTTAGAGGAATATATTGAATATTATTCTGAAGAGTTAAACAGAGAATTTTATTTCTCCAAGGTCGCCACCGAAGAACTTACTAATGATTTTTCAGTGGAGTTAATTAATGGATGGTTGGAAGTATACGTCAAGAATCGAATTACCGGCGATAATTATTTACTCTTTAGAGTTAAATTTAATAATGAAACGATCCAGAATTTCCTTTATTACCTTTTAATTGATAAGGATTTGACCAAGGAACATTTAAGATGGGATAATCTTAAAAAGATAAGAATTCCAAGGTTTTTACAAAATATTGAATTAAATATAGAGCAAATGGGAGAAGTCTTAAATGAATATTTTGAAATAATAACCTCAAAAAATGAAATTAAGAAAAAAATTCAAAGCAAGTTCGCCGAGATTGACGAGATAATCTTTGACTACTACCATATTGCTAAAGAAGCTCATAGAAAAAGAATAATTGAAGTTGCTAATGCTAATGGTTTTGAGGTTTTCTAAACTAAAAAAAGTAGGACTTAATATCTAATGGTTTAGATTTCATTATAAGGTTTTACAAAGAACCTTGAATTAGAAATGGAATTTAATAAAGAGTTAATAGGCAACTTTAAGTTTAACAAAATTAATTAATTTATAAATGGATAAGAGAAAAGAAAGTACCCCAAGCAAGTATTTAGATTTATCTAAATGGATTAAACAAGAGGGTTCTAATAATACTAAGAGCGAACGGAAAGATTCAGATTTAAAAAATGAGTCTAAAAACCCAAAATTAGCATTTGGGTATGGATATGATCCGGAGACATTAAAGGGCGGGATAATGGACTTTTCTTTCAGCCATAATTTAGGAAATGGATTAAACCTTTATGAATTTAAGCCTAAAATCTCGTATCGGATCTTTAACGAATTGGCGAAGGTCCTTCACTACAAATGCGCCGGAAACGAGCTGAGAAAGGGGGCGACCACCATCAAAAACAATTATTTCACCACTGACCAAGACCCAAAAACAATCATAAAACAACTGAACGGGGGGATTAAGCGCCTCTTTGAACTCTATGATGCCTTGCCCAAATATGATATATAGAAATATTTAATTCTGGTGGCTTGGGAAGGATATTTTAAGATGATTCTTCTAATTTCTTCCTTTAAAAGTTAAAAGTCAAAAAAAGCCATATATTAAAATTATGTTGTCAATTCAATGTCTCTAAAAATTCACTGATATTACTAGTTCTTTGCCCTTGTGTTATATCGGGATCTAAGCTCCATCTTATTTTAGGTTTTGACCATATGAAGCTATTTTTAGGGATCCCAAATAATAGGACGAATGGTTTGTCATAATGCTGGATGATATCTTTATAATAGAGAGGTTCACCTTCCTCGATAACTCTATGGGGATGGTCTTTCATAGGGATTTTATAAGATTTTGGGTCAAATTCACGTTTCAAATCCCGTTTAGGCTCATAGATATCTCCGAATGGTTTTTTCGCGGCGTTCTTTTCGTTTCTAACAGTTTTAGGTAAATTATTCCAAGCATCATAATGGGAAGGGAATCTTTTCTCCACTTTCATAAGCAAGTAGAGATAATGATCTCCATCGGAAAGTAAATTTTTCCCCGTCAGACCTGCAATCCAAAGGTTATCCCGTTCCTTTATTTTCGAGAAAGTTCTCATCCAATGTTTGCAAGTACATATGGATA
>CAZDJH010000285.1:0-5763 GCA_964505645.1 uncultured archaeon
TAAAAAGTAGGCTACTTTATCCAAAAACTCATAGGAATTTGGCTTTAAGGTGAAATACCCTATACAACTCTGGGCAAAACTACATGTAGAAGGAGGCAAGTAAGAATGGCTAGAATTCATTAATTGGTCGTCCCCCGCAAAGATCATCCTTAATGGAAAAAAATTAGCAGCATCCAAGAGTTCGACGGGTATATTATCATGGCCCAAGAAGGCAATGATCTTTTTTCCATTATCTTTCTTTTGTTGCAAAAATGTGCTGAAGTCGTCTAATAATTCTAATGAATTCATAACGATTTAAAAAAATCTTAATTGTTAATTGTTGATAAAATTTATCTCTTTATAAAAATCAGGTTTTTGTTTTTACCTTATCTCGGTTCAGTTGGCATTTTTGTCCTTAGCAATGAGCGCAGCGCCGATTGCTCCCGTGAGTTGGGGATTTTCCGGCCTAAGTACCTCAAACCCCAGTTCTTTTTCCAAGTACTTCTTTACCGCATTATTTTTCGCTACGCCTCCCGTAAAAATCAACAAGGGTTCAACACCGATACGTTTCGCCATACTCGCAACTCGCTTAGCGATCGACCTATGGATTCCCGCCGCAATATCCTTCTTTTTCGAGCCTTGAGCAAAAAGACTAATCACTTCACTTTCAGCAAACACCGTACATGTCGAACTAATTGATGCGGGACTGTTGGAATTTAGTGCGAGTTGCCCGATTTCATCAAGTGAAACTTCCAAAGCACTAGCCATAACTTCCAGAAAACGACCCGTTCCCGCAGCGCATTTGTCATTCATCTGGAAATCGATCACATTGCCACTCTTTTTTGATATGACAATAGCTTTAGAATCTTGCCCCCCTATATCGATAACTGAGCGTGCATCTGGGTAAGAATATTGAGCCCCCTTAGCATGAGCACTAATTTCAGTTATCCTGTCGTCTGCAAATTCAATCGTATTTCGCCCATATCCGGTACTCATAACAAAGACATCCGAGCGCGCCAGATCATGCTTTTCCAAAATATTTTTGAAGAGCGATCGTCCCACTTTTTTAAAATCAAAAGTAGACCGTTCGATTGCAAAATCAATAATTTTCTGGTTAGAGTTCATCAACACCAGCTTGGTTGCTAACGAACCGATGTCAATGCCGCAAACATACATATTATGAAAAATCCTTTTAAAAAGAAAAAGTTATGGGTTTCTATAATAGACTTCACTATGGTTAAGAATATGATTTATCTTTAAAAAATCAAGCTTATAAATCCCTTTTATGAAGAGAAATTTTATATTATCGTCTGAATTGTTCTTAATGTTCTGCGTTTTCTTCGGCTCAATTAAAAACACACTTACATCGGAAACCTCATTTTCATTATCAAAAATAATAATCCTCCGACTTCACCTCATAAAAAAGAACTTCTGATCGATATTACTATGTCCATGAGTTTATCTACTACTCTATTTTCTGATCTAGTTTTGGGAGAATAAAAAGGGGTAGAAAGCATTAATTAGAAGATTAGAGCTAATTTGAGAAAAGAAAAGTTAATTAGAATACCGAGATCTCTTTTCCCCTAGATTTCCAGATCTGAATCAAAATTAAGGGAATAAGAGTCATCCCGAGAATCAAAAGCCATCCTTCAAGCCCAGGATTAACCGTTTTAAGAACCATATTAAGACCAGGTAAATAGGTAGCAATTAAAACTAACAAAAAACTCAAAACGATTGCTCCCCAAACATATTTGTTTCTTGTAACTTCATTTTTAATTAGGTTTGTGCCCATATCCCTCATATTCAAGACATGGAATAATTGGACAAATGCTAAAGTTAAGAATATTTTAATAATTGGTACATCTCCTTTTCATATTCCTATGGAAAACCATCAGAATTCTCGCCCAATAATGGTAAAATTCGTTAACAAAGAGATACGAAAAAAGCATATAAAAAGAAAAAGATACGGCATACTATAAGAATCCTTGTAGAGGTTAAAATATGATTAATCTATTTAAAATTCAAATAAAAAAATGGAAGAAAATATGTATTCTGGAATGAGGATCCTACTGGATCTTATCATCCGGCTTATAATCCCCTTTTATGAAGACAACTTTAAGATTTTCGTCTGAATTATTCTTGATGTTATGCATTTCCTTCGGTTCGATCAAAAACACGCTTCCCTCGGGAGCCTCATATTCTTTATCATCAATAATCATCGTCCCATTTCCCTTCATAAAAAAGAATGTTTCATCGATGATATTATGTCCGTGGGGTTTGTCTGCCATTTTCTGGCCTGATTTTAGGAGAATGACCCCCCAATCAATTGAGGGGCCCCGCATAAGATATTTTACCCCAGAATCCCCGTTCCGATACTCTTTATCATTTTCATTAACTTGCTTCAATTTTATTACCCCTCTGTTTTTCCATATCAAATAGTTTTATCTTATATTAAAAAATATTATTGTTATATATATAATTAATGCCCTTTTTTTGATTCTATAATGTGTGTTCCAAAAAAATAAGGTTATCTAACTAAAAGATTCAGGGTTCTACACGCTGGGAGTTAATAAGAGAATTGGCATAGTGATTAGAAAGGTGACTAGGAATGCGAGAAGCATTTGGACTATATTCTTTAAAATGCTTTCCTTTGATACTTTACCCAAAAATGCGCCGAGTAGAATGATGATAAAAACTATAATGATAAAAGCTATTATAAAGCACGGGAGGCCCGCTTCCGTTACAAAAAAGAAGGGAATAAGTGGGATTAATCCGCCCAAAAAGGGAGCCCCGCCATTAACTAATGAAACTACCTTATTTGCCAAGCTTTCCGCTTTAGCATAGAGCGTTTCGACTTCCTTTTTTTCTTTCTTTTTTTTTCTTGATATACGCGTTCTATTCATTTTTTTTAACATAGCTTTTTCTATTTCTCGTTCTTCATCTTCTTTTCTCACATCTTCAATTCCATCGATATTTGTATACTTACCCATTGCCTTTTTAATTTCAATATTTACTTTCCTTTGTTCTGCTTTCTCAGAAAGATAGGAACCTGAGAATCCAGAAATAAACATCGAAATACAGGTACCAATGCCCGTTAAAATAATCAGATTGGCACTAATAACCTGGCTCTTTAACACAATCGCTAGAAACCCAAGCAATACTCCTGTTATTGTTATTGCCCCATCATAGAAGTTATTAACAAAGTAACGGCGCGCAATTGATGTGAGATTTGTGATTTCCACATACGTTTTCCAATTTTCCATCTGCAAATTGTCCTTTTTGTATTATTATATGATTTTTTTGTATTGAAACTATGATGTGGTAATTATTCTAATATTTTAAACTCCTTTTAAGTGATATTATTTAAAATTTGTAATACTTAATAATATAATTGCTTGTAGAGTATGTAAAAATGTAAAAATCCTTATTCTAATTAAATGTTTCCAATCATTTAATCTTATTCTGTAATGATATGTTTAAAAATATTTAAAAGGACCTATAATTATAATTTTTGTGCGTCTGTTAACATTTAAATATAAATAAAATATAATCTATATGTTTAATTATTATTCAAATAGATATCAAATATATATTGATAATTTTAAATGCATGAGAAAAGATGTCAAAAAAAATCAGTCCTAAGAGAAGCCGAAAAAGAGCCGTTGATGAGATACTGGCTCTTTTAGTGGAACATTCTCGTATTATCTATAATGTCCTGTCAAATATGGGAGTCTATTATACAACATGGATAAAAGAGAACAATTCTAGTGATGAAGAACTAAATAAAAAGCAAGCAAAAATTCAAATACTGGAAGAGGATGGAGACGAAATTAAACTCAAATTAATCAGTGAATTCTCCGAAGCGGAAACACAGGGATTAGGAGATTATATGACCTTAATATTAAAAATGGATAATGCAATAAACCCCGCATTGGAATTTGTGGATATCCTGTCGAAAATAAAGTCATTCAAGGGAATTAACGATCATATAGAAGATTACTATGAAAAATTGATTAATAACATCCTTAAAATGGCAAACGTGTTGAAACTCGCTATAAAGAATTTAAGGGGTAATTTAGAAGAAGTATGCCAAAATACGACCACCATTCATGAGATCGAAAATGAAATAGACTTAGTTTTTCGGGAATTTCTGGATTATCTCTACAGCAATGAGGATATAGACACAAGATTATTATTTAGGCTTCGGGACAGTATAAAAATCTTGGAAGAGTTAGCAGATAGAATACATGATATCGGGGATTTAATTCGAGTAATTAGGCATTCATAAAAAAATGAGAACTGAAAGAGCGTTCTCGAATTAAAAGCTTTTTCTTTTGAAATTTGTTTAATTATTTAAAAGCCATAGAATATTCTGTATTTAAAGAAATTTAAGAATAATTTCACGGTTTGAACCATTCAAAGAAATAATAACTGGTAGTGGAAGGATTTGCCAACACGAATCTTTTTCTTACACTTGTCGCAAGCCTCCCCGCTCTGACCATATCTATTGCCGTGATTTTTGCATCGTGAGGTAAGACATGCACGATAAAAGGTGAATGTTCAAGGCCCGGCCCTTTCTTGTAGACTACAAAATCAGCTCCGAACTTTAATCCTGGCCTCGGGATATATCCCCGCTCTCTAAGGTCCTTATAAATTTTTAATTTTTCCTTAAACTTATTATGAACCGATACCGCCTTATCGTGAAACTCTTGGAGGGTTAATTGGGTCTCATTTTCAGCATCATAAACCGAGATCCTTCCTTTTTCTAATAAATAATATGCTTCAATGAGAGACAGTTCAGATGGTTTCGAAAAGTATTCTAAGCGGGGTTTACTTATACCGAGCGGAGCTCCAAAAAACTTTTCCTTCACATATAAGTAAGAGGCATAGAGTGGATTAAAAATAACGACCCTTGAATTAATGAATGTTGCGGGTATCGTTTCGGGAATATCAGACTCCTCTATCTCCTCAAGGGATATTTCTTCTTCTTTTTTATTCATTATTCAAGAGAATATAATAATTCTTATAATTTTATATTTATTAATTAAAGTAAGATATTATTTTCTTAAGCTTAATACATAACAACTTAAAAGAAAAAGGTGTAAAAGGAATGAGTAAGAGAAGAGCAGCTGTAGCGGGAAGCTTTTACCCCCGATTTAAACCCGATTTATTGAGTAAAATTGAATCATCCTTTAAGAATAAAGAATTTGGACCGGGAGACCTCCCAGAAGTAGGGGGTGGAGAACAAAGGACTATTATTGGAGGGGTATCCCCCCATGCGGGATACGATTATTCAGGTTGCGCCGCAGCTCATACATATTTGAATTTATTCAAAGAAACCATCCCCGACACTGTGATAATTCTTGGAACTGACCACGTAGGTTATAATAAAATCGGTTTAATGAAAGATGGAGCGTGGGAAACTCCTTTGGGAGACCTTCAAATAGACGGAGGACTGGCCCAAGAAATTTTAAATCAAAGTGACATTATTGTAGAAGATGAATCGGCATTTTTGGGTTTTCCTTTCGGGAGAGAGCATAATATCGAAGTCCAGCTCCCTTTTATAAAGTTTTGCGCGCAAGATTATAACACAAATATAATTCCAATAAAGATTGGAGTTAAGCAATATGAACAGTTAGAAAAGATCGCTAAAGATATGGCAAGTGTTATAAAGGTGAGCCAAAAAGATGTAGTAATAGTTGCGTCATCCGATATGACCCATAAAAAGCCAAAAAATATGTCCGAACCTCAGTCGGATATTAAAAAAATGAAAGAAAGGGACCG
>CAZDJH010000286.1:0-5743 GCA_964505645.1 uncultured archaeon
GAAATTCATCCCCTACATAAATGTAGGGGACTTCTTTCGCAGTCAGTTAAAAATAGCAAAAATGGTATTTAAATTCTAGGTCGCTCAGAAAATAGGTTGATATATATTGCCGGACTATAAACAGATGATTTATAACTGCTTAACGGAATCTGCTAATCTCGGATTAACAATAACCGATATCGCAAATGATCTGGAAGTGAGCAGAAATACTGTTTATAAATACCTTTATGAATTAGAAGCAGATAATAAAATATATGAAAAAAAGGTCGGACGTTATAAGTTATATTACTCAAGTGAAGTTCCTTTATTAAAGGGATATAGATCGGGGATAACTTCTTTTATTAAAGAGTTACTGGCAAATATGAAAAAGACATTCCCAAATCAAGGCTCCTTGTTTAAATCTTTTGGAAGGAATATGGCACAGGAAGTTCCCATTCCCTTTTCAAAAGAAGGGCGAGACCTTATGGATACACTTAAGGATAGTGAGGATATTGAGCTTTTAGAGTCAATAGAAGAGTTTCTTCCTCATTTTAATCTTCTCCAAGATAGCATTGATGTCAAAGATTTTGAACTAAAGAAAAGTGAAAAGAGAGCGATAATCACATTTAAAAATTCACAGATGCTAGAAAAAAACGATGATTATGTCTATTACTTCTATATATTAGTAGGATTGGTTGAGCAAAAATTAAGTACAATTCTTAGAAAAGAAGTCAGGTTTGATATTATTGATTATGAAACATTTGATAAGAAGGAGCATAGCAATATTAGGATTTCTTTTGACTTAGAAGTCTTACTTCCCGATATGGAAATTGAAGGTATTGACGATACGGACCTCCCCGAAAAAGATGCTCTTGATATGGATTTAATTAAAACATACATCGAGCCTGTCTCTCTTTCATATATTCTACATGGAGTAATATTAAAAAAGGAAATATTATTTCTCCTTGAGAATAGCTTTCTAAAAGAACATCTAATTAATCTTTTTGAGTTTGTTTTTGAGGATTCCTTTAATTTTGATATAGTGGTTGATTCTGTAGAAAATTATATTACAAACAAGAACTCCCTGGAAGGAAGACTCATTTTGGGAGAGAAAAAAATAATTAAAAATATCAATGAGAATCCAATTAGAGAAAAAGACATCAAAATCGAGCAAGATATCATTAGAAAGTTATTGTCAATATCACAGCGAAAAGCCAGTTTGCTATCCCTAAAAAGGGAAGTTAAAAAAGCCCACATTTTAGCGAAAGAATTATTGGAAAGCATCTCAATGGTGGAACAGGGCGATGGGAGCAAAATAGATGTTAAAAAATTACTTCCTAATTTAGAAGAAAAGTACAATATCAAGTTAACCTTGCCATATATTAACTTTTTAATGGAAATCATTGAAAAATACTTCGAGAAGCAAGTATCTGAAATTTTGAAATTCTTTTTAATCCGTTAATCTTTTTTGACCTGGTTTTTTCTCTTGGCAATTCGCCGTTTCTCCCATTCTGATACGACTAAAGCAACAAAAATCAAACAAAACCCTAAGATAAAGTAAATCGTCAATGGTTCTTTTAGAATCAGCCATGCGAGAAACATCGCCATAACGGGTTTGGTGTAAAAGAATAACACTCCGCGAGAAGTCTCCACAGCGTTAATCCCAAATGTATATAAGATATATGCGATTCCAGTCGTCATTATTCCCAGATAAAGAATTAAAAGTAAATCACCCCCGGAGACATAAGCAATAGGATTAAAGAGAAGGAGATCTATAAAAAAAACCGGGCAAAAAAATAATGCCCCAAAAAGAAATGCCCAAAAATTAAAAACTATACTCAAATCAAATTTACGACTAGGGGAGATTTCATCCTTATCTTTTTCTGTCTCTTTATCGATGATATGGATGCTAACTAATGTATATATTGCATAGCCAAATACGGAGAGAAACGCCAAGAAATTTCCGATTAATTCTTTTATTTCAAAACCAGAAAATTGAAGCTCCGAAATTATAATAAATGCTCCGACAAATCCCAAAATCACGGCAACGAGTTTTATAAATGTCTTTTTCTCTCCTAATAATATCATTGAGCCGAGGGCTACCAATATCGGATTGGAAGCAATTAATAAAGCAGCAGTTGATGCTTTTGTTAAATTAAGGGCAAAGAAGAAAGAAGGGGATGCTACGGATAACCATACGAATCCCGCACAAATTATCAATTTCCAATGGTCTAATAAATATTGCATTGGTTTAATTGTACCACGTCGAAAATAGAGTATAATACTTATTATAAGTAATCCGAGAACAATACGAATAAAGTGCTGTTGGAATTTTGAAAAAGTTTCAATGACTTTTGCAGTAATCTCTATAGTTGCGAACAAAAATATTCCAAGAAAAACATATAAATATCCCAAACTCTGACTTTTAATGGGATTTGAAGAAGACATTATCTTAACCTCACATCTTAGTAATATTAAATCTCTTAAGGAAAAATAGTATAAAAACATTAGTTTCCTTTGCTTTAAAGCGCTAAAAATGATTTCCTATCGATGAGATAAATTCTTAATGTAATTTTCTAAAGTTAAAAGGGTGAAATTCATGATGTCTTTTTCAATAAATCAATGATATGCATTTATAATTATTATAGAGTGGTTGAAATTAATGATACTTGAATTTTAATTGTCTCCAAAATAAAAAGCTTTAAATAGCAACCAAACAATCACTAATTATTAAAAATAATAAAAAAAAACGATTAAAATGGGACTATTTGACAGAATAATTAAAAGGACTAAACAAACAATAAATAATGCTGTTGATGGGGCGGTTGATGGAGTAGTTGATGAGGTCAAAAAATCTATAGATGATGTATTAAATAAGACAGTTATTAAAAAGATAAAGGATATGACGGAAGATGCATTGAGAGAGATAGAAAAGGTAAAGGACCTCGCAGATATGAGTCAAAAAAAGATTTTAGAAGAAGTAAAGAAAAGGACTTGGGGTAAAATTGACGAGTTAATACCTAATCCTGAAGAAATCGAAAACGAAGTCGACAATATCATAAATGATGCACTCGATGAGATTCTCGAATAAGTAAGTGGAAATTCATAAACTTTTTTCCCTTCTATTACCTTTTCCATATTATTTTTATTCTAAAACCCACTTTTTAACATTAACCTTACTTCTACCTCTTAATAAACCCATAGACAGCCGCAATTAGGGCAAATAGGGAAGATGCCCAGCCCGCAAAATAAAATACAGAATATCCTAACTCTCCGAAGGTAAATGTTATTCCTAATAACATTGTAATGCGATCTAAAAGAAATAGTATAGAAAAAGAGAAAATTAACATCGCCATCAATCCAATATACATATATTTACGACCAAAACTCTGGCTTTTTGCATTTCTAAATGATTCTAGGGCCCGTGGGATCAAAAACATCATATCCAAGAATAAGATCAAAAATGCAATGGTATCACTGAGAAATCCAACAATCGGCGTTTTATATATAACTACGGGAATCTGACATATTAAAATGATCGCCACTTCTATAATTTTAAGACCTATCACCTTATAATTCCCTTCAGGGCGAGACGCATCTTCAGAATATAGTGTATCAAAGAACACCTTGAGAAAATACATTCCCATAACGGCATTGGTTATAGAGAGTTTAAATGTGTAGACCAATTGTAGAAAATAATTGTATGAATAATCAGTTACTCTATGGTGCCATAACCACCATTTTGCAATCCATGAAAATAATATCCCTATTGTTATAAAGGAGAATGCCAACAGTAAATCTCTGGTTAATGTTAATTTAGATACACGATAAATGCGATAAAGATCTATAAGTATAACAATAAGCATTATTATAATTATCCCTTCATAGAAGCTTCCAACAAACGAGCCAAGGGATATATATCCTGGGGGCGTTATATCAGACATTTTTGCGATTATATTTTTTAGTTGAAACAATACAGTATTTTATAACGAAAGGATGATGCTATTATGTGCTTTAAGCATATCGATCATAATTAATTCAGTTGCATCCTTGATATCCGGAGAACTATCTGGAATACTCCTTCTTGCATTTACACTCGCCATTAAAATCTCATTTAAGCCTCTCATAATCATATCTGGTGAATACCAAGGGCGTTTTGATGCCCACCATTGTTGACAGCTGTGAACACCCCGGTCTAATAAGTTTCGGGCGTTATCTAAGATGCGCTTTTTTTCATCATCCATGCTTTCCCTAAATTTAAATGCAAGATGCACTAAGGTGAGAGCATACATAAAAAATCTCTGCTGTTCGATATGAATTTGGTTATTGGGATCAAACCAGAGCGGAAAAGGGATGTTATTAGCAATGTCATAGGGCATCGTGGACCAGCTTGACGCTCGTGGGTGTTGTTCTCTACCAATAGGAAATTTATCTATGATCTCAGATATCGTACAAATTTGAATATCATTACGATAGGGAAGGGCTTTAAATAAGGGAATAAGAAAATTGCTAATCGCATGTTTAACATGATGACCAAAGGTTTCTCCGTCCATAGCAATTATTACATAATAATCTTCGCTGGTATTACGATATTTCAATCGATTGACAAACGCCTCAACGGTGTTAATCTTATCAAAGGCGCAATCGATCGAAATATAATCATCTCTGAATAACAATTTTACCCCATTTTCGTGGCGTGATATAAATGTGGTCGGGAATTGGGGAAGAATATTAGCAATTCCACTCATTATAATCCAATCATATCCCAAATTATTTACCGATCTCAAGACCTCTTCTGAAATGGCCATTTCCGGAGGAAAAATACCCCGGGGTTTATACACTTCTCCAAAGAATTTCCGATTTGTCTCGTCATTCAACTTAATTTGTCTTAAGATCTCCGGTTGAGGTATTAAGGGAAGCAATGGATGAAACTTCGCTGAGGAGACCAACTCTATCTGATGTCTTGATGCTAATGTGGTGATTCCATCGATGATATCTTGAAACTTATAATCATATAATTGTTCAACTAATGTCCCATTTATGTTTAAAGTTATCTTTGCACTCGGATGATTTCTAAGTCCTTCCAAAATCGGTCTGTAGGACTCATTGGCAATCTGCTTGATTACGGGTGCTATTTGGGTAGGTGGTTGGTAGATATGAAATAAAAAGGAAAAATATACCGTCATTAAAATACCTATTTTTAATTTAAAAACATTCTTATAAATCTAATAGATTAATAACAATAAATAAAATTATTGAATTTTTTTTCGCTAATTAAAACCCAAATAAGTCGTTTAATAATTTCTCTTTATTCTCTCGAAGTAAATGAAAGATCTCTTTAAGTTCACTATTAAAATCTACTTTATTCCCCTCAAGATCAGTGATCTTAATAACAGCCTTTTTTTTTAGAAAAGATTCGAACACCAATTCAATATCATGGGAATCTATATTAGTTTCCTTAAAGAAATCAAGGAGGTGATGTAAAAGACATGCTCGCACGTAATATTTCCGACCTTTGTCTTTATCATAAAAATACACCAGTTGCTGATAAAATGGACCCTCATCTTCAAGTTCTCTTCCGTGTTCTTCATTGATGACCCAGTTTGAACCGTAATCTATGCTCCTATTGACAAATTCCGCAATCTTTTTGGGAATCCCCGCTTTTTCGGTCCACTTCACATGTACAAACCAATTAGGCATTAATATTCACATTGAAGTCTCCCCGCCCTAAACAGTACCGAGTATTTTTTTAACCACCCCCATT
>CAZDJH010000287.1:0-5722 GCA_964505645.1 uncultured archaeon
TTCTTTAATTTTTTCAATTAAAATCCTTTTAAAGAGTTTTTTATAGGACCCAAATGATTTAATAAAGAAATATGATAAGAGCTTTGAGTTAAGCAGTCCAAGTAAAAATATATTATCAAAGAGTGCAATAGGCGAATCTTTTATTTTTAAATTATAATAACTCTGGGAACATAACAATAAATCATGGTAATATGAAGCACAAATGAGATTATTTTGATTTAATTGACGAATAATTATCCTATCCTTATAATTTGATAAATCTTTATAGTTGATGCCTGATTTGGAAGTATCTATATATCTGACATCTCTTACATTATATCTCTGTAATGAATAAAGATAAGGATAAAGTTTATAGGAATTCTTTTTCGGTTCTTGAGTATGTATAATAATTTCGATATCTTGTTCGCTAAAATGTTTCCCACATTTTATGCATTGATGGCTCCTTCTCGGTAAAGGATAATATTTTTTACATTCATTACAATAATAGACCGTGCCCTCTTTGGATAATTCAACACCTCTATTTAATTCTATATTAAATTCATCCCCTTCCATTACTTCGCCAAGATTAGGGCATTTACGGCTTAAAGAATGTAATATATCAATATCATCGGAGTTTAAATTGATTAAAAGTCGATAATCCCACTCTTCAATCATTTTCTGCTTTATCTCATTCTCAGATAAAAATTTTGTAGCGAAATTAGTGACGTGGATGACATTTTCTTTTCTTTTTATTTCATCTATCTCCTTTTTGCAAGTGAGAATAATATTTGAAACCACACTATTATCAAATTGCTCGCCAACAACGGATATATCTTTAATTTTAGTGGTTTCATAAATATATTTTCTAATAAAAGCTCGATTTGATAACGCTAAGATCGAATCAGGAATAATATATCCTAAAGATCCACCATCCCGTAAAAATCGGATGCCAAGTTCCAGAAAAAGTTGGTATGAATCGTATTGACCTTTTGCGGTCTCAAAATGGTTTGTTTCTATTATATTTCTATTTCTCTCTGAGAGGTTTCTTATGAAAATGTATGGAGGATTTCCTATAACATAATCAAATGATTTAGGTTTTACATATTCTTGTAGTTTTCTTACATTATAAGTATTTAGATTATATATATTAAAGAAGGGGGGCATGAAATTTGGTTCTGTTTCCCAAATAAGTCGATAGTAATCCGATAAAGTAAGATGAATGTCGATCTGACATAGTATACAAGCGATAGGATTAATATCTATACCGTAAATAGTATCGGCAATACTGCTGATTATTTTTTGGATTTGATCATATTCTAATGCCTTTTCCTTAATTGAGCCGAGTTGATTTCGATGTACATGTTTTAATCGTTTCACAGCCTCTATTAAAAAACTCCCTGAACCACAACTCAAATCAATAATTGTTTTATCAGAGAGGTCTCGATTTGAATTAAACTCAACAGCATTAAGAATATAATTAACGATTCTGTTAGGTGTATAAATCTCACCTAATGATTTTCTTTGATCATATGAAATTTGTTCTGTGTATATTATTCCTAAGTCTGAATTTTGTATATCATAAGAATTTTTAGAGAAAATTTCAATTAAATTGTTCACTGTGGAATGAACCGAGGATCTGGTAAAATTTCCTTTAATATTTTCTGTATATTTTTTAATTACTTTACTGATTATCTTATGCTTTACCAAATGGTTGATAAACGGAGTGTTTTTCATAATTATGGATTTCTGGTTATAGAATTTTATCATTTTTGATGCGAGAAAACTCATCCTTTAGGGGTCAGATGAATCGCATAGTAGATTACTAATCTAAAGGACTGCTTGCTTTTAAATGCTTGCCATACTATATATTACGTAATTAACGAGGTATTCACAAATGAGAATATAAGTATTTATTGAGTCAATTTAGCAATAATTTTTAATTCTATTCTTTTTTATTATTTATGAGAGGAAATTTCTGATGAAGAGAGTTAAATTATGTATATAAGTATAATTTCAATCTTTTTGGTTGTTCTTTTCTCGTACATTGGCTTTTATTTCATTATTATAAATAGGGATGTGTATATCCTTAATCATATAGATTTAGTTTACCTTTCGTTGTATTTAATCAATGAGGGTATATATTTTGTATTTTTTAATTTATCATTTTTAAACGTTGAGGGGGTTCAAGTATTTTGGAAGATCGCTACAATCTCCCGAATTTTTAGATTATCCTTTTTAGGTTCTATTCAAGCTTATGTTTTATTAAAAAAATGGTATCGTTTCTTACCAGTTTTTATGTATTCTTGTTTGGGAGGAATAATTACGAGCTATTTATTACTTGATAATCCATTCCAAAAGATTGATTTGGGGTATACTAACGCTTTTATTCTCAATGACCCCTTGTTTTTTATATTTATATCCTTTTTCAATCTAGTTGCCTTCAGCTCTTTATTTATAGTTCAATTAAAAGGAAATTCCAATATAAGCTTTAAGAAGATCAAATTCTTAATGAATTTAATAATCGCAAACTTACTAGTTAATATAACAATATATATGCTTTTTTTACTCAATCCCAGAAGTATATTCTTCAGAATTTTATATTCCGTGGTGTTTTTGACTTTCCTTTTTTCAGGAATTATTATAATGTTGAAGAAGTTTGATCTTTTTATTGTTGTTACCAATAAAATTTATGATTTTATTATTTTTCACCGATCTGGAGTATTATTATTTTCTTATAATCTCGCGAAGGGGAAGAAAATTGAAGAATCCGTTTTGAAAGGATCAATTTTAATCGGCATAAACCATATCTTAGCAAACTTTGCCGATCAGAGAGATATCCTAAATTTAATAAAAATGAAACAAAAAGATATTATTTTTGAATATAACAATGAATACGGATACGCATTATTAGCAATAGTCAATCATAAAAGTAAAGTATTAGAAAAAACGTTCCAATCATTTATGCAAAAGTTTACAGAAGAAAATAAAAGGGTTTTGAATAAGATTAGCAAAAATAGTCGATTGATTGATGTGTCTGAATTTGAAAATACCAAAAGTATAATAGAGGAGTATTTTAGAGCATTTATTTCATAACTTAAATTTATAACAATAAAATTTTAAAGAAATATGACCGGAATCATTACACTCACTATATTTGTCGGCTTAATTATCTTCAGCCTGGTTAGTATAATTTCCATTTTTTTCTTATTAATTAATCGATCAGACTATGGAATTCTATGGATTTCGATCATAAATTCTTTTATATTACTCTTCACGGGTATTTTATTCCCCACTGTTTTTATTGTAACAATGGAAGTTTTCTTTTCTTATAATATAAATACACTATTAATCAGATTAACACTAATGGGAGAGTCTATATTAGCCCTATTCTTTGCATTAGATATAAGCATTTTAAGGGAATATGGAGAGATTAAATTACCCAGCTTTTTATTTATATCGCTTTTTTTCAGTTTATTATTAGGGACTATGATGATACCTGATAAAATCACATTATCCTTGATTCAAGATACTTTGATTTATGGGTTTGATAATATAATAAAAGTTTTGATTGTTGTTTACAACTTATATATCATTGGTTTCTTAATTTACAATTCTATAAAAATCCGAATAATTTCCGATTTTAAGCAACTTAGTATGATCATATTGATATTCACCCTAACGCTCTCTATTTCAATAGGTACATTTTGCCTCTATATCATATTTGAAGCGGTTCTTCTAAATCGAATTTTTATAATCTTGCTTTGGGGTTCTCTAATAATAAAATGTGGGATGCTTTGGAAAAAACCTCAGATATATATAAAATTAGCTAATAAAATCTATTGTATTCAAATATATCATAAGTCTGGAGTTATGCTGTATTCATATGATTTTAAGAAAGATAAGAAGAATGGAATGGCTTTGATTTGGGGCAATATTTTAATTGGACTAAACCATATACTCTCAGAGTTTGTTAAGAAGGATGAACAGATCGATGTATTCCAAACGAAAAATGCAGATATAATAATTAATTATAACAATGAATTAGACTTTGCGGTTATCTTAAAATCCTTAAATAAAAAAAATCCCTATATGGAACAATGTATGAACCATTTGATGGATGATTTTGCTCAAAAATATGAAACAGAATTAGAAGAGATAAAGGATATAAATAAATTAATAAATGTAATCGATTTCAAGGATACTAAAGAAATTATCGAAAGGAATTTCGAAATTTATATTTAAGATATCTTTACCAGTTCTCTCTATTTTTCAGCAGTTTGTATATATATGAGTCAACTAAGGCATCCCACGATGCAACTATGATATTTCCGTGCGCACCTATGGTTCCCCAAGAGTCTTCATCATCGTAGGTCTCTGCTAAAACGCGTACCTTACTGGCTGTGCCCGCTTGATTAATAATTCTTACTTTAAAGTCGCTCAACTTTATTTCCTTAATGCTTGGATAAAAGTACACTAAAGCCTTCTTAAGTGCATTATCAAGGGCATTTACTGGACCATTCCCTTCTGCAGCTGTATGATATTCTTTCCCTTCAACCTTCACTTTAATGGTCGCCTCTGAAATTAAATTATCTTTATACATTTCTGTAAGAACTCGAAAGCCCTCCAATTTAAAAAATTTTTTACGGTAATAATTAGGATCATTAATGTTCATATCCATACCCCTCATGATTATCTCCAAAGAGCCCTCAGCGCCTTCGAATGAATAGCCCTGATTTTCCTTTTCCTTTACTACTTCAAGGATGGCCGCTACCTTGGGATTATTATCTCTTAAGGGTATATCAAATTTCTGGGCCATATGAACTATCGAACTTTTGCCAGCCAACTCAGACACCTTTATATTTCGGTTATTTCCGACCAATTCCGGGTTAATATGTTCATAAGTTTTTATATTTTTCAATATTGCTGATATGTGGACACCCCCTTTATGAGAAAAGGCATTTCTTCCCACGAATGGCTGATCGGGATCCGCAGATAAATTGGCCAATTCATAAACAAATCGAGAGACATCAGAAAGATTTTTTAACTTCTTTTCCGGAATAAAATCGATTCCGTACTTTAACTTCAAAATCGGAATAAGAGTTGTCAAATCTGTGTTCCCACACCGTTCACCAAACCCATTAATGGTGCCTTGAATCAGATCTGCTCCTTGCTGCCACGCCTCCAGGGCTAAGGCATTTGCCAAACCCGAATCATTGTGCGGGTGAATACCTAAAATGGTACCTTCAATGTTATTTTTAACTTCAGAAAGAATTTCAGATAATTCTTCCGGGAGTAATCCCCCATTAGTATCACATAGCACAATCCATGATGCTCCCGCGTTTTCTGCCTCTTTAATGGTTTTTAACGCATATTCCTTATTACTTTTATATCCGTCAAAAAAATGCTCCGCGTCATACATAACTTCAATGCCTTGATTTACTAAATAATTCACCGTATCATTTATCATATTTAAGTTTTCTTCTAACGATGTCTCTAATGCTTCTTCTACATGTAAATCCCAACTCTTTCCAAAGATTGTAGCTTGTTTAGCCCCCGTTTCTAAAAGAGATTTTATACTCCCATCCTTTTCTACTTCGGTGTTTTTTCTTCGTGTACTACTAAAAGGAAACACTCTGGTATTGGTTAGGTTAATTTCATCAAGCCTTTTAAAGAGTTCGATATCTTTAGGATTTGATCCCGGCCAGCCTGCTTCAATCATAGGGATATTAAGATCATCGACCAA